>NZ_JBHLZP010000126.1:0-17860 GCF_042429965.1 Actinoallomurus acaciae | reverse complement strand
GCCAGCGCCGCCGCGTCGCCGACCGGGAACAGCGCGCCGGCGCGCCCGCCGAGCAGCAGGCGACTGAGAGCCGGGATGTCGCTGGCCGGGATCGGCGCGCCGGCCGACATCGCCTCGGCGAGCACGATGCCGAAGCTCTCCCCTCCGGTGTTGGGCGCGACGAAGACGTCGACGGAGTGCAGCATGCGGATCTTGTCGGCCTCGCTGACCAGGCCGAGGACGACGACGCGGTCGCGCAGCTCCGGGGGGACCCGGGCGCGTACGTCGGCGGCGTCGCCGGGACCGGCCAGCAGCAGCCGCAGCCCGGGGCGCTCGGCCCCGAGGGTCTCAAAGGCCCGCAGCAGCACGGGCAGGCCCTTGCGGTGCTCGTCCATGCGGCCCAGGAAGCCGAGGGCCCCGTCGTCGCCGGGCCAGCCCTGCAGCGGCTCCGCCATGGCGTACCGCTCGGTCGTCACGCCGTTGGGGATGAGCACGGCGTCTCCGCCGAGGTGTTCGACGAGCGTCTTGCGCGCCTTCTCCGACACCGCGATGCGCGCGGTGATCTTCTCCAGCGCGCTCTGCAGGATCGGGCCGGCCGCCGACAGGGCGCGGGAGCGTTCGAACGACGCGTGGAAGGTGGCGACGATCGGCCCGTCGGCGGCCCAGCAGGCCAGCAGGCCGAGCGACGGCGACGCGGGCTCGTGCACGTGGAGCACGTCGAACCGGCCGTCGCGGATCCAGCGGCGCACGCGGCTCGCGGACAGGAAGCCGAACGACAGCCGCGCGATCGACCCGTTGAAGGGCACCGGCACCGCGCGCCCGGCCGACACGACGTACGGCGGCAGCGGAGCCGCGCCGGAGGAGGCCTCGGTGTCGTCGGCCGGCGCGATCACCGAGACCTCGTGCCCGGAGGCGAACAGCGCCTCGGTGAGATCGCGCACGTGCGACTGGACGCCACCGGGGACGTCCCAGGTGTACGGACAGACGATGCCGACCCTCACCGATGAGTCCGGAGGAGGCGTGGCTCGTCAGAGCGGTGCGGAATCCGGCCCCCGGAAGTGGTGGCCCGGCAAGGCCGGGACGGGCCCGAGCACGAAAAGTTCATAGCCGTCTTTCCGGTCCTTTCTTCCACTCCTCGTCACTGATCTTGTTCTTGCCCGCGATGTCCAGCGTGCCATTTCGGAACGCACTCCGGCAGGAGCCCCCCGCCCTCCGAGGCGGGGCGCGGTCAAAGGTCCTCCACCCAGACGCGCTGGAGCATGTGCCAGTCCTCCGGGTGGGCGGCGATGCCCTGCTGGAAGGTGCGGGCGACGGACTGCGTCATCGCCGGAACGTCGTCATCACCGCCCGGCACGGCGATCTCGTCGTGCACCCGGACCCCCCAGTCGGCGCCTTCGTACCACAGGGTGGCCGGGCGGAGCGCGGCGCCGGTGCGCACGGCCAGGGCGGCCGGGCCGGCCGGGAACCTGGCCGCGCGTCCGAAGAAGTCGACCTCGACGCCGGTCCTGGTCAGGTCGCGGTCGGCGACGAGGCAGACCAGCCCGCCGTCGTCCAGCCGCCGGGCCAGAGTGGCGAACACGTCGTCCGCGCCGCCCGTGGCGGGCAGCACCTCCATGCCGAGGCGCGCCCGGTAGGCGACGAACCGGTCGTACAGGGACTCGGGCTTGAGGCGCTCCATGACCGTCGTGAACGGCGTGCCCGACAGCGCGATCCACGCTCCGGCGTGGTCCCAGTTGCCCATGTGCGGCAGCGCGACGACCACGCCGCGTCCGGCGTCGAGGTCCTTGTAGAGCTCCTCGACGCCGGTGATGCGCATGCCGGACAGGATGCGCTCGCGGCTCATCGACGGCAGGCGGAAGGACTCCAGCCAGTAGCGGAAGTACGAGCGCATGCCCCTGCGGCTCAGCCGGCGCAGCTCGTCTTCGGACGGCCCGTCGCCGACGACCCGCCGGAGGTTCTTCTCGAGCTGGCGGACGCCGCGGCCGTGGCGCTGCCAGGCGCGGTCGGCGATGAGCATGAAGATCTCATGCGCGACCGGCTCCGGCATGTGGCGGACCGCCGCCCAGCCCAGGCCGTAGGCGGCGTCGGCCACCTCGTCCCTCATCGGACCCTCATGAGAGCTCCCCGGCCTCCACCTGGCGCCGTACGGCGATGTAGCGCTGGGCCACCGTGATCGCGCTGGCGATGGAGAGCAGCCACAGGCCGATCGCCAGGACGTACGGCACGCCGAGACCGGTCAGGCCGATCGCGACCAGGCTGACGATCAGCCGCTCGCCGCGTTCGGCGATGCCGATCGTGGCGTTCAGGCCCATGCCCTCGGCGCGGGCGCGCGCGTACGAGACGAGCACCCCCGAGACCAGGCAGAACAGGGCGAGGCAGACGAGGAGCATGTCGTTGTGATCCCGGCCGGCGTACCGCAGGATCAGCCCCGTGAAGATCGCCGCGTCCGAGACGCGGTCCATGTTCGAGTCGAGGAAGGCGCCGAAGCGGCTCGTCTTCCCGGTCACTCGCGCCACGGCCCCATCGAACAGGTCGAAGAAGACGAAAATCGTAATGACGACCGTCCCCCAGAAGAACTGTCCGAAGGGGTAGAAGGCCAGCGCGCCGACGACGACACCGAGAGTGCCGACGATGGTGACCGTGTTGGGTGTCACGCCGGTGCGGGCCAGCGCGTGTCCGACCGGCGAGGTGACCCGTGAGAGCGCCGGCCGTATTTGGTTGAGCATTCCCGTCCTTGTCATGTGATGCGGTTGCGGTGTTCACGCTCGTGTATTGCGCGCGCAACCGGCGGATCCCGCCCGATCGTGCCCGAACTCCCCCGGCGGGCCAATCGTAGTGCGTGGCGTCGGCCCAGGTGGGAAGGGCTGAATACAGGAGGACTCGAGCGTTTGCCGGTCACCCCCTTGTGATATGAGGCCAAGACCGTAAGGGTGGTGACCACGGGTGTGGCGCCCGTCACACCCAGGTCTCCCAATGGAGGTGGGCGCGTGGCGGATAAAGCTGGTCCCCAAGGAGCCGCCGGCAGGGCACCATCGGTCGACCAACCCGAGAAGATACGCAATATCGCGTTGGTCGGCCATTCCGGGGCGGGGAAGACGACTCTCGTCGAGGCGCTGCTCGCTGCGACCGGTACGATCCAGCGGCCCGGTCGCGTCGAGGACGGCTCGACGGTCAGTGACTATGACGAAGTGGAGATGCGCCAGCAGCGCTCGGTGAACCTCTCGCTGGCGTCGTTCGAGCACGCGGGCGTCAAGGTCAACCTGCTGGACACCCCCGGTTACGCCGACTTCGTCGGCGACCTGCGCGCCGGCCTGCGCGCCGCGGACGCCGCGCTGTTCGTGGTCTCGGCGGTCGACGGCATCGACGGCGTCACGCGCAACCTGTGGGAGGAGTGCGCGGCGGTCGGCATGCCGCGCGCCGTGGTCATCACCAAGATCGACCAGCAGCGGGGCGACTTCGACGAGGTGCTGACCGAGTGCCAGGACGCCTTCGGCGACGGCGTCCTGCCGTGTTACTTCCCGTGCGAGGCCGGGCTGATCGCGCTGCTGTCGCAAAAGTGCATCGACTACTCCTCCGGCTCCCGCGCCGAGCGCGAACCCGACCCCGAGTTCCTGGACCGCCTGTCGGAGCAGCGCGGCGCCCTCATCGAGGGGATCATCCAGGAGAGCGAGGACGAGACCCTCATGGACCGCTACCTGTCCGGTGAGGAGATCGACGTCAAGGCGCTCGTGGAGGACCTGGAGAAGGCGGTCGCGCGGGGCAGCTTCTACCCGGTCCTGACCACGTCCGTGCCGCACGGCGACCACCCCGGCCCGGTGATCGGCATGGTCGAGCTGCTCGAGGTGATCACCCAGGCGTTCCCGTCGCCGCTGGAGCACGGCATCCCGGAGGTGACCACGACCGACGGCTCGCCGGCCGGCGCCCTGACCTGCGCCGCCGACGGGCCACTCGTGGCCGAGGTGGTCAAGACGGCCTCCGACCCGTACGTCGGGCGGATCTCGCTGGTCCGCGTGTTCAGCGGCACGCTCACGCCCGACGCGACGGTCCACGTCTCCGGGCACGGCATGGAGGACCGCGGGCACGAGGACCACGACATCGATGAGCGCGTCGGCGCGCTGACCTCGCCGCTCGGCAAGCTGCAACGCACGGTCTCCTCCTGCGTGGCGGGCGACATCTGCGCGGTGGCCAAGCTCACCCACGCCGAGACCGGCGACACGATCTCGGCCAAGGAACGGCCGCTGCTGATGGCCCCGTGGTCGATGCCGGACCCGCTGCTGCCGACGGCGATCCAGGCCAAGTCAAAGGCCGATGAGGACAAGCTGTCCCAGGCGCTGGGGCGGCTCGTGGCCGAGGACCCGACGCTGCGGCTGGAGAACAACTCCGAGACCCGCCAGCTCGTGCTGTGGAACATGGGCGAGGCCCACGCCGACGTGCTGCTGGACCGGCTGAGCACCCGCTACGGCGTCGAGGTCGAGACGGTGCCCCTGCGGGTGCCGCTGCGCGAGACTTTCGGCGGCGCGGCCCAGGGCCTCGGCCGGCACGTCAAGCAGAGCGGCGGGCACGGGCAGTACGCCATCTGCCACGTCGAGGTGGAGCCGCTGTCGTCGGGCACGGGCTTCGAGTTCGCCGACAAGATCGTCGGCGGCGTGGTGCCGCGGCAGTTCATCCCGTCGGTCGAGAAGGGCGTGCGCGTCCAGATGGACCGCGGCGTCCTGGCGGGGTACCCGATGGTCGACATCAGGGTCACCCTGTACGACGGCAAGGCGCACTCGGTGGACTCCTCCGACATGGCCTTCCAGACGGCGGGCCAGCTCGCCCTCAAGGACGCCGCCACCAAGGCCAAGGTCCTGCTGCTCGAACCCGTGGACGAGGTCGCGGTCCTCGTGGCCGACGACTACGTCGGCGCGGTGATGTCGGACCTGTCGTCCCGGCGCGGGCGCGTGCTGGGCAGCGAGACGGTCGCGGGGGGACGCTCCCTCATCAAGGCCGAGGTGCCGGAGCTGGAGATCACGCGGTACGCGATCGACCTGCGGTCGATGTCGCACGGCACGGGAACGTTCAGCCGGACGTTCCTGCGGTACGAACCGCTGCCGTCGCAGCTCGCCGACAAGATGGTCGCCGATTCCTGAGCCGCCGTGGCCGGTCCCGCACGGGTGCGGGACCGGCGCGTCTCCTCCTCGAGGCGAGGCCGTGTTCCTCCTCGCGGATGACGCAGTGTTAACCCTCGGTTTGCGATTATCGGTCTCATGAGTGACTCGGGGGCGAGCGAGAACACCCGTGGCGGGCGGTGGCCGCGGTGACGGACGCGACGGAGGGCACGGCGAGTGCCGCGAACGCGCGGCCGCGACGGTCGATCCTGCGGGCGGTGGGCCGGGCCGGCACGGTCGCGGGGGTGATGGCGGGCGCGGCCGGCACGCTGGGCGGACTCGCGGCCGGCGGTTTACTGGACGACGCCGACGCGATGCCCGGCACGCCCGTCTCGGCGATCGGCGTGCCGACGGACGGGCCCTGGCGCCCCTCCCCCGCGCACGTCGACATCTCGTGGGCGGTCGACACCTCGCAGCGGCTGGTGGCCCTGACCTTCGACGACGGGCCGATGCCGAACTGGACGCCCATGGTGCACGACATCCTCGACGAGGAGCGGATCCCCGCGACGTTCTTCCTCGTGGGAGCGCGGGTGCGCGACAACGCCCGGCTGATCCACGGCCGGATGGACCGGCACGCGGTCGGCAACCACACCTGGGCGCACAAGGACCTGACCCGCATGACCCACCCGCAGGCGTACCAGGCGATGCACCGGGCGCACACCATGATCGCCAAGGTCACCGGCAAGGAGCCCCGCCTGCTGCGACCCCCGATGGGCAACATCGGCGGCACCACGGTGAGCGCCGCGGGTGCGCTCGGCTACCACGTGGTGCTGTGGTCGCTGAAGATGCGCGAGGCCTACCTCGGCCACCCGCCCGGGCGGCTCGTCGACTACATCGTCGACAGCACCGAGCCCGGCACCATCCTCCTCGCGCACGACACGGGCCACCGCGACCGGCTGATCGCCATCCGCGGCCTGCCCGCGATGATCCGCGGCCTGCGGGCGAAGGGGTTCGAGTTCGTCACCGTGCCCGACCTGCTCGCCGCCGCGCAGACCGGGACCGCCACGACCTGACCCGGGGCCCGCTCAGCCGTACGGGCCGGCGGCGCCGGGGCGTTCGGACGAGGGCAGCCGGCACGCGGGAGTGCCGCCGGGCAGACGGAAGCGGTTGACGGTGACGAGATGGTAGACGCCGGCGGCGATCCAGCCGAACGGCGGCACACGGATCAGCAGGCCGAGCGGCCGCCACGCCCCGCCCGCGTCGATGAGGAGGCTCGCGATCGCCTGCGCGCCGCCGCGCACGCGGTCCCGCTCGGCCCAGAGCACCTCGCCGCTCGCGCGTTCGGCGGTCGTGCCGAGCGCCGCCAGGTCCACGGACTGGTACGGGCTCATCCGCGCCTTCGTCGGGATGTGCCGCTCGATGAACCGCGCGGAGGCCGTGCAGAAGCCGCAGTCGCCGTCGTACAGCAGGATCGGGCGCATGACCGCCTCTCCGGGGGTCTCTCAGTCCAGCGGCCAGGCGTCCGCGATGATCTGGCGGGTGTCGCGGAGCAGCTGCGGCAGCACGCGGGTCTGGCCGATGACCGGCATGAAGTTGGTGTCGCCGCCCCAGCGGGGGACAACGTGCTGGTGGAGGTGCGCGGCGATGCCGGCGCCCGCGACGGTGCCGAGGTTCATGCCGACGTTGAAGCCGTGGGCGCCGCTCGCCTTGCGCAGCGCGGTCAGGGACCGCTTGGTGAGCAGTGCCAGCTCGACGGTCTCGGCGTCGTCCAGCTCGGTGTAGTCGCTCACGTGGCGGAACGGGCACACGAGCAGGTGCCCGGAGTTGTAGGGGTACAGGTTGAGCACCGCGTAGGCGTACTCCCCGCGCCGGACGATCAGGCCCTCCGCGTCGTCCATCCTGGGGATCTCGCAGAACGGGCAGCCGTCGTCCGGGCCCAAGCCGGTGGGCTTGCTCTCACCCTTGATGTACGCCATCCGGTGGGGGGTCCACAGACGCTGGAACTGGTCGGGGTCCCCGACGCCGAACTGCTCCTCAGGCTTGGGCTCGGTCATGCCAGAAGCATAGGACCGCCGGGCCGCTCCGCCCCTTCCGGGTGACCCGGCCAACGCGAGACGACCCGGCATTCAACGCGAAACGACCCGGCAATGCGGTGGCTTCCGGTGCGGAGGGCGCGTTCGGATGGGACGATCCGTTGATCAAGATTCGGGGTGGTGTCGACCGCGGCACCGCCGGTCAGAGAGGGTGATGACGCGTGAGGACCATCCTTGTGGCCGCGATACTTTCGCTGGTCATCGGGTTGCTGGCCACGCCTTTGTGGATTCGCGTCGTACGCAGGCTCGGCTACGGCCAGATGGTTCGTGAGGAGGGGCCGCGGTCCCATCTCGGCAAGCGCGGCACGCCCACGATGGGCGGCACCGTGTTGATCGTCGCCGCGCTGGCCGGGTACGCGATCGCGCATCTGGCCACGGTCACGCGGCCGACCGTCTCCGGCGCGCTCGTCCTGTTCCTGATGACGGGCCTCGGCCTGGTCGGTTTCGTGGACGATTACATCAAGGTCTTCAAGCAGCGCAGCCTGGGCCTGCGCAGTGGCGCGAAGATGATCGGCATCATCGTCGTCGGCGGGGTCTTCGCGCTGCTGTCGCTGCGGTTCCCCAACGGCTACGGCATGACCCCCGCCACCACCCACCTGTCGTTCCTCCGCGACTTCGGGCCCTCCCTCGGGCCCTGGCTGTGCGTGCTCTGGGCACTCGCCATGATCGCCGGCACGTCCAACGCGGTGAACCTGACCGATGGCCTGGACGGTCTCGCCGCCGGCGCGGTGGGCATGGTCCTCGGCGCGTACATCCTGATCAGCGACAGGCAACTCCGCGGCAGCTGCACGCTCACGCTCGAACCCCACTGCTACACGGTCCGCGATCCGCTCGACCTCGCCGTGGTCGCCGCCGCCGCGCTCGGCGCCCTGATCGGGTTCCTGTGGTGGAACGCCCCGCCGGCCAAGATCTTCATGGGCGACACCGGGTCCCTGGCGCTCGGCGGCGTCATCGTCGGCCTGGCCCTGAGCACCCAGACCGAGATACTCCTGGTCGTCCTCGCCGGGCTACCGGTGATCATCACCCTGTCGGTGATCATCCAGGTCGGGTCCTTCAAGACGACGAGGAGACGCGTCTTCAAGATGGCGCCCCTGCAGCACCACTTCGAGCTCTCCGGGTGGGCCGAGACCACCATCGTCGTGCGGTTCTGGCTGGTCTCGGCGCTCTGTGTGGCGGCCGGGCTGGGCCTGTTCTACCTGGACAACCCAAGCTTCCTGTTCCCGCTGTGACCGAGCGTCCGGGTGACGGCCCCTCCGCCCTCGGTCCCCTGGCCGCCGTCCGTGGCGGCCAGGGGGCCGCGGTCAGATCTGCACGCGCTCCTCGATGGCCTTGACGATCTCCTCGATCGCGTCGGCGACGGGGACGGCGTTGTTCTGCTCGCCGCTGCGGTAGCGGAACGACACGGCGCCCTTGGCCACATCGTCGTCGCCCGCGAGCAGCATGTACGGGATCTTCTGCTTCTGCGCGTTGCGGATCTTCTTCTGCATCCGGTCCGAGGAGGTGTCGACCTCCACCCGGATGCCGCGCTCGCGCAGGCGCGCGGCGACCTGCTCCAGGTATTCCACGTGGTCGTCGGCGATCGGGATGCCCACCACCTGCACCGGCGAAAGCCACGGCGGCAGCGCGCCCGCGTAGTGCTCCAGCAGGATCCCGAAGAACCGCTCGATCGAGCCGAACAGCGCCCGGTGGATCATGACCGGGGTCTTCCGGGTACCGTCGGCGGCCTGGTATTCGAGCCCGAAACGCTTCGGCTGGTTGAAGTCGACCTGGATGGTGGAGAGCTGCCAGGTGCGGCCGATCGCGTCCTTGGCCTGCACCGAGATCTTCGGGCCGTAGAAGGCCGCGCCGCCCGGGTCGTCGACCAGCTCCAGGCCGGACTCCTCGGCGGCGTCCCGCAGGGCGGCGGTGGCCTCCGCCCAGTCCTCGTCCGAGCCGATGAACTTGTCGGAGTCGTCCTTGGTGGACAGCTCCAGGTAGAACTCGCTCAGCCCGTACTCGCGCAGCAGGTCGAGCACGAAGTTCAGCAGGCTCTTGAGCTCGTCGCTCCGCTGCTCCGGGGTGCAGTAGATGTGCGAGTCGTCCATGGTGAAGCCGCGCACCCGGGTGAGGCCGTGCGCCACACCGGACTTCTCGAACCGGTAGACGGTGCCCAGCTCGAACAGGCGCAGCGGAAGCTCCCGGTACGACCGCCCGCGCGCCTTGAAGACCAGGTTGTGCATCGGGCAGTTCATCGGCTTGAGGCGGTACTCCGCCCCGTCCATCTCGAAGGGCGGGAACATGTCCTCGCCGTACCAGGGCAGGTGCCCGGAGGTCTCGAACAGGGTGCTCTTGGTGATGTGCGGGGTGGAGACGAACTCATAGCCCGACTCCTCGTGCCGCTTGCGCGAGTAGTCCTCCAGCGCCTTGCGGACGGTGCCGCCCTTGGGGTGGAAGACCGGGAGACCGCTGCCGATCTCCGGCGGGAAGGAGAACAGGTCGAGCTCGGCGCCGAGCCTGCGGTGGTCGCGCTTCTCGGCCTCCTCCAGCATCTTCAGGTAGGCGTCCTGCCGGTCACGCGAGTCCCACGCGGTGCCGTAGATCCGCTGGAGCTGGGGGTTCTTCTCGCTGCCGCGCCAGTACGCACCGCCGGTGCGCATCAGCTTGAACGCCGGGATCACGCGGGTGCTGGGCACGTGCGGGCCACGGCACAGGTCCTTCCAGCGCAGCTCGCCGGACTTGGCGTCGAGGTTGTCATAGATGGTCAGCTCTCCCCCGCCGACCTCCACGCTCTCCTCGTCCGCGGCGGCGCCCTTGAGACCGATCAGCTCCAGCTTGTACGGCTCGTCGGCGAGCTCCTCGCGAGCGCCGGTGTCGGTGACGACCCGGCGGGAGAAGGACTGGCCCTGCTTGACGATCTCGCGCATGCGCTTCTCGATGCGCTTGATGTCCTCGGGCTGGAAGGGCTGCTCGACGTCGAAGTCGTAGTAGAAGCCGTTCTCCACCGGCGGGCCGATGCCCAGCCGGGCCTTGGGGAACAGCTCCTGCACCGCCTGGGCCATGACGTGCGCCGCCGAGTGGCGGACGATCGCGAGGCCCTCGTCGGAGCCGATCTCGATGGGCTCGACGACGTCGCCGTCGGCGAGGACGTACGCAAGGTCGCGGGGCTGCCCGCCCACGCGCGCCGCGATGACGGTGCGGCCGTCGGCTTCGAGCGCCTCGCCCGCAGTGGTGCCTGCCGCCACCACACGCTCGTCTCCGCCGAGGGTGATGCGCAGTTCAGACACGGAATCTCCTCGATGGTCAGGGATGTCGACATCGAATGCTACCGACTGTGCGCCGGCGCGGGACGCCTCATTGTCCATGGTCAACTTCCTCCTGTCGGCGGGAGCGGCCACGGGACGCGACGAGGCCCCGGGATCGCTCCCGGGGCCTCGTCGTCGCGTCGGTCAGTGCGCGCGGTCGATGCGCCGGGGTGTCCCCGGCGTCGTCGTCACATACACGCCTGGCATGTGTCCCAGGGTAACCGATCCCGTCGCCGCGCGCCCGCTTGTTGACGCGTGTCGGCGTCCGCACACGGCACCGGTCGCCGGCGGTAGGCTGGTGGAAGCGAAGGGGAGTAGTCCCGCTCGCCGGCCATCGACATACTGGAGCGCTCGCTCCCGGTGCCCGGGCCCCTCTGGGGTGGACGAGACCTTCGGCCAAAGGTGACGTCCGTCGCCGTGGGCCGAGGTCTCTTTTTTCGTCTCACGGCAACATGATCGATGGGAACTTCATGCTGCACGTGGTGATCCTGCTGGCGTGTGCCGTCGCGATCTACCTTTCCTGCGAGTGGTTCGTCAACGCGGTCGAGTGGCTGGGACTGCGCCTGAAGATCGGCCCCCTCGCGGTCGGCACGGTGCTGGCGGCCTTCGGGACCGCACTGCCCGAGAGCGTCGTCACGTTCGTGGCGGTCGTCTTCGGCTCCGGGTCCGCGCAGAAGGACATCGGCGTCGGGGCGGCCATGGGCGGCCCGCTGGCCCTCGCCACGGCGGCGTACGGGGTGACCGGCTTCATGCTCCTGACACGCCGACGTAAGGCGACCGCGGACGACGACGGCGGCGAGGACGTCGGCGACACGCGGAAGCTGGCCCGCGACCAGCGCTGGTTCCTCGCGATCTTCGTGGTCAAGGTGGCGCTCGGCCTGGTCGCCTTCGCGTACAAGCCCGTGCTCGGGCTGCTCTTCTTCGCCGCGTACGGCGTCTACTTCTGGCGCGAGCTGCGCGGCGGGCCGGCCGGCGAGAACGACGTGGTCGACGTCGAGCCGCTGCGCCTGCAGCCGCGCCGCACGACCCCGGCCACCTGGGCCGTGGTCACCCAGGCCCTCGTCACCCTGGCGATCATCTTCGTGGCCTCACAGCTGTTCGTGCACGCGCTGGAGGCGATCGGACCGATGATCGGCCTGCCCGCGGCGGTGACCGCGCTGCTGCTCTCCCCGATCGCGACCGAGCTGCCCGAGATCATGAACGCCATCATCTGGGTCCGCCAGGGCAAGACCCGCCTCGCCCTGGCGAACATCAGCGGCGCCATGATGATCCAGGCGACCGTCCCGTCGGGACTGGGCATCCTGTTCACGCCGTGGCGCTTCGACGGCCCGCTGCTGCTGTCCGGCGTCGTCACGATCATCGCGATGCTGTTCTTGCTGGTCGCACTGGGCTCGGGCCGCTTCACCGGCCGTACGCTCACGTGGGCGGCGGCCTTCTACGGGGTGTTCGCGGTCTGCCTGATCCCGATCCTGGCGTGAGCCGTCGGGACCGTGTGCCCTCAGGACTTGGCGAGACGGCTGCGCACGTCGTCCATGTCGAGGGCGCGCACCTGTTCGATCAGGTTCTCCAGGGCCGGCTCGGGCAGCGCGCCGGGCTGGGCGAAGACGATGACGCCGTCACGGATCGCCATGATCGTGGGGATCGAGGTGATGTCGAAGCGCGCGGCCAGGTCCTGCTCGGCCTCGGTGTCGACCTTGCCGAAGACGATGTCCTCGTGCTTTTCGGCCGCCCGCTCATAGACCGGCGCGAACATCCGGCACGGACCGCACCAGCTCGCCCAGAAATCGACCAGCACGATGCCCTCGCCGGCCGCCGTCTTCTCGAAGTTGGCACTGGTCAGTGTCGTCGTGGCCATGTCATCCGCTCCTGTCCGGTCGAAGACGCGGCGCCTCACAGGGCGCCGCGTCTCTGCACAACAGAGCGACTCCAACGCTCATTCCATGGACGGCCCGGGGAGATTCCGACGTCGTCGTGACCCGGCTCTGCGAGCGGGCTCCCCCCGGCCGGCCGCTGATCGGCCCGCCCGGCAGCGGCCACTCTCGGCCACTGCCGGTCTGCTCCGGATCCGGCTGGGCACGACCCTGCGGCGCTCGCGGGTCGCCGAGGCACATGCCCTGTCGGGTGCACCGCTGCCGCAACCGAGCTCGCGGATCCATCATTCAGCAGCGGATCAGCAGGTCGACGGCCTAGCAGCAGCCGATCAGGGTGCCGCTCTGCGCTGCCGGGGACGCCACTGCCGCCGTGGCCGAGACCGCGCCGACCGGGCCGAAGGCCATGAGCCAGCCGAGCAGGGCGAGGATGATGAGGACGACGCCCCTGCGAAGATGTGACATTCTTTTCTATCCTTTCGTGTGGTTCTGTCACTTTCTTGTAGAGGCGGGCGGGATGCCAAGTCAAGAATCGCTGGGCGAACGGATTCGTAACCTGCGTCTGCGGAGGAACATGTCCCAGGCACAGCTGGCGTGGCCGGAACTCTCCGACAGCTACGTGTCACTCATCGAGAGCGGCAAGCGCACCCCCGCGCCCAGCATGGTGGCCCTCCTCGCGCGCAAGCTCGACTGCTCGGCGGCCTACCTCACGACCGGCGTGACCGAGGAGGCCATGACCGGGCTGCAGGAGACGTTGCGGTACGCCCGGATCGCCCTGGAGAACGGCGCCACCGACGAGGCCCGTACCTGCTTCGCCGAGGTTCTGGCCCATCCGGCGCTCGCGGACCTCCCCGCGCTCGCACACGAGGCGCGCTGGGGCCACGCGCTCGCGTTGGAGGCGACCGGCGCCCTTGAGGAGTCCATCGCCGAGCTTGAGCACGCCATCGCCCTGACGTCGCCTCAGGCGGACCCCGACCACTGGGCCGAACTGCACACCGCCCTCAGCCGCTGCCTTCGCGAGCAGGGTGACCTGGCCGCGAGCATCAGCGCCGGCGAGCACGCTCTGGAGCAGCTCACGCAGGGAGGCGGCCAGTGGAGCGACGCGATGGTGATGCTCGGCTCGACCATCCTGTGCGCCTACTACTACCGAGGCGACCTCGCGTACTCCAGCCAGCTCGCCCAGGCCCTGATCGAGCGCGCCGAGGCCATCGGCACCCCGCGGGCGCTCATGGCCGCGTACTGGAACGCGGGTCTGGTCGCGGAGCTGCGCGGTGAGTTCGAGGCCGGGCTCAAGCTCGCCGAGCGCGCGATCGCGCTGCTGGGCGAGGTGGACGACCCCCGCAACCTGAGCCGTCTGCGCACGGCGTACGCCTGGCTTTTGATGACCGCGCGTCCGGAACGCGCGGAAGAGGCCCAGCAGGTGCTCTTCAAGGCCGAGCGGGAGCTGGACTCCAGTTCGGCCAGCACGGTCGACGCGGCCTGGTGCCTCACCATCCAGGCGCGGGCCGAGATGGCGCTCAACCGCCCGCTGGAGGCGGCCGTGCTCGCGAAGCGGGCGGCCGAGCTGCTGAAGGAGACGGCGGGCCACGCCATCGCGCAGGCCTACACCGTGCTGGGCGAGGCGTACGAGCGGCTGGGCCGGCGCGAGGAGGCCATGGACGTCCTCTCCCAGGCCGTGGAGTACCTGGAGAAGATGGAGGCGCACCGGCCGGCGGCGCGCACCTGGTTCGACCTCGCCGAGCTGCTCGGCGCGGCCGGCCGTCCGGACGGTCAGAAGGCGGCGTTCCAGCGCGCCCTCTCCTGCATGAACCTTTGACGGCCGCCCAGGCCACGGCGCCCCACCGCCGGGATCATCGGACGCGCGGTTCCTGAGTGGAACCGCGCGTCCGCGCGTTGCGTCTCTGATCTTGTACGCTCATCCAGGCTTTCTGGATAGAAGCTGAAAAATGCCTGAAAATCGGAGGGGCAACGTGAAGGTCAAGCGGCTTCGTACGGCGACCGTGGCGGGCATGGCGCTGGTACCGGCGCTCCTGGGACTCTCGGCCTGCGGCCACTCCCATCACGTGGTTCACCACCACGTCGTCGTCCACCACCACGTGGTTCACCACCACGTCGTCCGCCACCGCTGACCGGCGGTCCGACGGGGCCCGTCCGCCGGGCCCCGCTCCGGAATCCCGGTTCCCGCCCTGACCGGTCGCACTGACCGCGGCGGTGAGGTCACCCCTTACGGAATTCGGTTCTCCGCCGGTAAAGCTCCTGATCACTCCACCACCGGCGGCCATGACGAAAAAGCGGCCCGGCCGTTGACACGACCGACGCGGCGAGATCAGGAACGTTCCTGGGGCAGCAGGTCCAGGCGGCGCAGGATCACCCCTTCGCGCAGCGCCCAGGGGCACACGGCCGCCTCCCCGACGTCCAGGAGGTCCATCGCGGCGTCCGCCACGATCGCGCCGGCCGGGAGCTGCGGCGCGCGCCCCTGTGAGACTCCGGGGAGCCCGGCGCGTTCGGCCGCGGTCATCGACGGCAGCCGCTCGGCCCACTCGGTGACCTGCTTGTGGGACAGCACCCGGCGGACGAGCGGCCCCTGGTTGGAGGGGGCCGCGCCGGCGATGCGGGAGAGCTGCCGGAACGTCTTGGAGGTCGCCACCGCGTGGTCCGGCGCGCCGTACCGGACGACACCGCCGACCTCGCGGGCGATCGTCGTACGGACGTGCTTGCGGAGCTGACGCACCTCCTCGGGCGGCGGCGGGTCGGCGGTGAACCAGTCGCGGGTCAGGCGGCCGGCGCCGAGCGGCAGGGACACCGCCGCGTCGGGCTCCTCGTCGGCGCCGGAGGCGATCTCCAGGGAGCCCCCGCCGATGTCCAGGACGAGCAGCCGTCCCGACGACCAGCCGAACCAGCGACGCGCGGCCAGGAACGTCAGCCGTGCCTCGTCCTCACCGGACAGCACCGGGATGTCGATGCCGCTGCGGTCGCGGATGTCGCTGAGGACCTCCTCGCCGTTGACCGCCTCGCGGATCGCCGAGGTCGCGAAGGCGACGACCTCCTCGACGCCCTTGTCCTCGGCGATGCGAAGAGCGTCGTCGACGAACGCGCGCAACCGGTCGGCGCCCAGGTCGGACAGCCGGTCGCCGCCCTCCAGGTGCGCGGCGAGCCGCAGCTCGTCCTTGTGCGAAAAGGCCGGCAGCGGCGCCGCGCCCTGGTGTGCGTCCACGACCAGAAGATGCACGGTATTGGAGCCCACATCGAGGACACCGAGTCTCATGAGTCAGACGCTATCGGTTCACCGAGTGTCCTTTTCGGCAGATGTCGCTCATCCTCCCCCGCCGAGCCGGGCCCGGCGGGCCCCACGGCGCCTCACGGCAGCCAGGACACGTGGCCGTGCAGGAGCGTGTAGCCGACGAACGTCACGCCGTCGATGAGCGTGTGCGCGACGATCAGGGGCGTGGCGCGGCCCCAGCGCTGGTAGAGCCGGCCGAAGATCACGCCCATCACCACGTTGCCGGCGAAGCCGCCGAAGCCCTGGTAGAGGTGGTACGAGCCGCGCAGCAGCGCACTGACCGTCAGGGCACGGCCCGGCCGCCAGCCGAGCTGGGAGAGCCGGTGCAGCAGGTATCCGGCGACCAGCA
Organism: Actinoallomurus acaciae; assembly: GCF_042429965.1. Taxonomy (NCBI): domain Bacteria; kingdom Bacillati; phylum Actinomycetota; class Actinomycetes; order Streptosporangiales; family Thermomonosporaceae; genus Actinoallomurus; species Actinoallomurus acaciae. Next base: position 1,923 of record NZ_JBHLZP010000126.1, on the reverse strand, counting down.
CCTCCTCCAGCACGCCGTTCTGCGCGGCGGCCAGCAGCAGCACGGGGATGCGCCACCACACCGGCGGGAGCTGCGCGGGCACGACGGTGAGGTTCGCGCCGGAGTGGTAGGCGATCAGGTACAGCGCCAGCCCGCCGCCGCCGATCACCGCGGCCAGCGCGGCACCGCGCGCCGTGTCCCGCACCGGCCGGGTCCGGTCGACGCCGATGGTGGCGAGCGACTCCCCCGAGCGCACCAGCAGGTACGCCACGAGGGCCACGGGCGCGACCGCGATGGCGATGTTGAGCAGCTGGAAGGCGAGGTCGATCCAGGGACGGCCGGGCGCGAGAGAGCCGACCAGCAGCGCCTTCTGCCGCGCCAGCGACTTCGGTGCGGTGAGAGCGGCGATGAGCTGGAGCAGCGCGCTGACGCCGCTGGCGCCGAGCGAGAGGGCGAAGACCACCCAGATCTCGGTGGTGAGCAGCCGCCGGCTCACCGCCGGCGCCTCCGGGGTCAGCGTCACACCGTCCATCGGGCGCCGGAACGTGGTCGAAGGTCAGCGCGGGGCCGCGGCCCGGCCGCGACCGGTGGGACGGTACAGGTCACAACGCGCACCGTAGCAGCAGGTCAGGGAAGCCACCGGGGATCGCGCTTCTCCAGGAAGGCGGCGATGCCCTCTTTGGCCTCCTCGGAGCCGAAGCGCTCGGCGGACAGCTCCGCCATCCGGGCGAAGCCCTCCTCGACCGTCAGGGCCGAGACCGTGCGCGGCAGCCGCTTGGCGATGGCCAGGGCCTCCGGGGCCCCGCGCAGGAGCATGCCGGTGTAGTGGGCCACCGCGGCGTCCAGCTCCCCGGCCGGGACGGCGCGGTTGATCAGGCCGATCTCCTGGGCGCGGCGCGCGTCGAAGACCTCTCCGGTGAGGAAGTACTCGGCCGCCGCGCGGGGGTCCATGCGGCGCAGGCACGTCACCGCGATCATGGCGGGCACGACGCCCAGGCGCACCTCGGTGAAGGCGAACGTCGCGGTGTCCGGGGCGACGGCGAGGTCGCACGCGGTCACCAGGCCGAGGCCGCCCGCCCGCGCCGGACCGTTGAGGCGGGCCACGACCGGCTTGGGGCTGTCCCAGATGAGCCCGACGAGGCCGGGCACGTCCGGCGGCGGCCCGCCCGCCGACTGCTCCTTCAGGTCGGCGCCCGCGCAGAACACCGTGCCGGTGCCGGTCAGCATGATGACGCGGACACCGTCGTCGCCGAGCGCGGTCGTCAGCGCCTCGCGCAGCTCGGCGACGAGGCGCCGCGACAGGGCGTTGCGGTTGCGCGGCGAGTCGAGGGTGACGGTCGCCGTACCGGCGTCCTCGGCGTACCGGACGAGGGATTCCATGGCTACTCCTCCGTGACGACGGCGAGGACCGCGCCGGTCTCGACCTGGGCTCCCACCTCGGCGTGCAGCGCGGTCACCACGCCGCCCGCCGGGGCGAGGATCTGGTGTTCCATCTTCATCGCCTCCAGCCACAGCATCGGCTGGCCGCGTTCGACCGTGTCGCCCTCGCTCACCGCGACCCGGACCACCGAACCGGGCATGGGCGCGAGCAGGGTGCCGGGCGCCACCTGCTCGGCGGGGTCGGGCAGGCGCTCGATCCGCGTGAACGTCACCGCGCCGAGCACCGAGTCCACGTACACCCCTCGCCCGTGCCGCGCGACCGTGAACCGCAGGCGCACGCCGCCGGCCGTCAGGACGACCGCGTACGGCGACGCCGAGACGAGCGAGACGTCCTCGTGGCCCTCGGCGACCAGGCCCGTGCGCGTGAGGCGGTAGGCGACCTCGTGGACGGTCCCGGAGTCGTCGAAGGCGGCGCGCTGCGGCTGTGAGGGCACGTTGCGCCAGCCGCTCGGCAGGCCGCCCAGCACGGTCGCCTCCGCGCGGTTGGCGGCGGCCTGGGCGAGC
>NZ_JBHLZP010000125.1:0-23729 GCF_042429965.1 Actinoallomurus acaciae | reverse complement strand
GGCCGGCCGGCGTCGCGGGACAGCCGGTCGTCGAGGATGGCGAACCGCGCCGCCCACGAGGGCGCCTCGGCCAGCCGTTCGACCAGCTCGCCCGCACGCGTCCGCAGCAGCCCGTCGAGCGGGACGACCGCCGACGCCAGCTCGCCGGCCGGCATCCCCAGCAGCGCCCTGGCCCCCTGGGGAGTGAGGTCGAGCTGGACGCCGTACTGGTCGCCGTCGTGCTCGATCAGCACCGGGCGGGTGTGCATCCCCCCGGCGAGCGCCGCGAACCCCACCGCGTCCGAGCGACGGCCGGGCTGGGTCGTACGGGTCGGCTTGCCGAGACTGAGCACCACGGTGAGGTACTGCGAGGGCAACCCCCGGTGAACGCCCGGCGGCAGGCCCTCATAGCGGTAACCCGAGTAGCGGGCGATCAGCGGCGCCAGGCGTGCCGGCGGTGTCACGTCGGCTCGCTCCATGATGAGAGCCGAGCTGCTCATGCCCACCACCGTAACCGTGACGAACGGCACGTCGCGCCCCTGCCACGGCGAATCCCCCTCTCGTAGACTGGCCGCGCGACGGCGAGGGAGGGAACCCGGTGCGATTCCGGGGCTGTCCCGCAACTGTGATCGGGTGGCGGACCCGCGCGTACGGCAGACCGGCCTCATGGCGACGAGCCGGAGGGCCGCGGGTGTGCGGTGACCTGTGAGCCAGGAGACTTCCCGCCGTCGGCGATCGGCACCCGAGCCGGGGCGAGGACCCCCGAGGGAAGGACCCCTACGTGCGCGTCTTGCTGCTGTCCACCGCCGACACCGAACTGCTGTCGGCCCGCTCCGCCGGCTACGCCACGGGCAACCCCGCCCGCCTGGCCCCCGCCGACCTCGACGCGCTCTGCGCGGACGCCGACGCCGTCGTCGTCCGGCTCCTGGGCGGCCTGAAGACCTGGCCCGAGGGCATGGAGGACCTGCGGCGGCGCGGCCTGCCGCTGGTCGCGCTGGGCGGCGAGGCCACACCCGACGCCGAGCTGATGGCGCTGTCCACCGTTCCCGCGGGCGTCGCGGCCGAGGCACTCGACTACCTGCGCGAGGGCGGCGTCGGCAACCTGCGCGAACTCCGCCGTTTCCTCGCCGGGATGCTGTCGCCGGGCGACGAGGAGCCCTGGGCGCCGCCGCAGCGGATGCCCGCGTACGGCGTGCACGGCGAGCACGAGGCGCGCGCGGACCGGCCCACGGTGGGCGTGGTCTTCTACCGGGCGCACGAGCTGTCCGGCAACACCGCGTTCGTCGACACGCTCTGCGAGCGGATCGAGGCGGCGGGCGGCAACGCGCTGCCGGTCTTCTGCGGCTCGCTGCGCTCCGCCGACGAGGGCCTGCTCGAACTGCTCCGCCGCGCCGACACGATCGTGGTGACGGTGCTCGCGGCCGGTGCGTCCGCCGGAGCGGCGAGCCGACGAGCGAGCGGAGTGGCCGGGGAGGAACGAGCCGTCCGCGCAGCGAGTGAGGAGGGGAGCGCGACCATCGATGACGACGGCTGGGATGCCGGGGTGCTGGCGGCCCTGGACGTTCCGGTCATCCAGGGGATGTGCCTGACGACCTCGCGGGAGGTGTGGGAGGCGTCCGACGCGGCGCTGTCGCCGATGGACGCGGCCATGCAGGTCGCCATCCCCGAGTTCGACGGGCGCCTGATCTCCGTACCGTTCTCCTTCAAGGAGGACGGCCCCGACGGCATCCCGGTGTACGCCGCCGACCCCGAGCGCGCCGCCCGCCTCGCCGCCGCCACCGTGCGCCACGCGCGGCTGCGGCACACGCCGCCCGCCGAGCGCAGGCTGGCGATCGTGCTCTCGTCGTACCCGACCAAGCACGCGCGGGTCGGCAACGCGGTCGGCCTGGACACCCCGGTCTCGGCGGTACGCCTGCTGACCGCGCTGAAGGAGGCCGGCTACCAGGTCGGCGACCATCCCACCGACGGCGACGAGCTCATCCACACGCTCATCGCGGCGGGCGGCCACGACGTGGAGTGGCTGACCGAGGACCAGCTCCGCGCCGCGTCCGCGCGGGTGCCGCTGCCCGACTACGAGCGCTGGTTCGCGTCGCTCCCGGACTCTTTGCGCAAGGCCGTACGGGAGCACTGGGGCGAGCCGCCGGGCGAGCTCTACACCGATGACGGCCACATCGTGCTCGCGTCACTGCGGTTCGGGAACGTGCTGTTGATGATCCAGCCGCCGCGCGGTTTCGGGGAGAACCCGGTGGCGATCTACCACGACCCGGACCTGCCGCCGTCGCACCACTATCTGGCGGCCTACCGCTGGCTGGATGAGACGTTCGGCGCCGACGCCGTCGTCCACCTCGGCAAGCACGGCACGCTCGAATGGCTGCCCGGCAAGGGCCTGGGCCTGTCGGCGGAGTGCGCGCCCGACGCCGTACTGGGCGACCTGCCGCTGGTCTACCCGTTCATCGTCAACGACCCGGGCGAGGGGACCCAGGCCAAGCGCCGTGGCCACGCCGTCGTCGTCGATCACATGGTGCCGCCGATGGCCCGCGCGGACACGTACGGCGACCTGGCCAAGCTGGAGCAGCTCCTGGACGAGTACGCCACGGTCCAGGCGCTGGACCCGGCCAAGCTGCCCGCCGTGCGCGCGCAGATCTGGACCCTCGTGCAGGCCGCCCAGCTCCACCAGGACCTGCACGTGTCCAACGAGCCGGGCGCCGCCGACTTCGACGACTTCGTCCTGCACGTGGACGGATACCTGTGCGAGGTCAAGGACGTGCAGATCCGCGACGGCCTGCACATCCTCGGCGACGAGCCGAACGCCGAGCAGCGGGTCAACCTCGTGCTCGCGGTGCTGCGGGCCGCCCAGGTGTGGACCGGTGGCTCCGGCGCGCTGCCGGGACTGCGCGCGGCGGTCGCCGCCCGGTACGGGCTGGAGGAGAAGGCGCTGCTGGCCGAGCCGGGCGCCCCGGCGGACGCGGGCGGCCTCACCGAGCTCGCCGACGGCCCCTCCCGTACCGCCTCGGACGTGGTCGACCTGCTCGAGGCGGTCGCGCGGCGGCTCGTGGTCGGCATGGAGACCCTCGCCTGGGACGCCGCGAAGGCACCGGCGGTCTGCGCCGAGGTGCTCGGGTCGGCGGACCCGGCCGTCGTACGGCTGCTGGAGTTCGCGGCGCGCGAGGTGGTGCCGCGCCTGGCGGCCACGTCCGGGGAGATCGACGCCGTACTCCACGCGCTGGACGGCGGGTACGTCCCGGCCGGGCCGTCGGGCTCGCCGACGCGTGGCCTGGTCAACGTGCTGCCGACCGGGCGCAACTTCTACTCCGTCGACCCGAAGGCGATCCCCTCACGCGGGTCCTGGGAGGTCGGCGTCTCCCTCGCCGACTCGCTCGTCGCCCGCCACCTCGCCGACACGGGGGAGTACCCGCGCAGCGTCGGCCTCACGGTCTGGGGCACCTCGGCGATGCGCACCCAGGGCGACGACATCGCCGAGATCCTCGCGCTGATCGGCGTACGGCCGGTGTGGGACGACGCCTCCCGCCGGGTCACCGGCTTCGAGGTGATCCCACGCGAGGAGCTCGGCCGCCCCCGCATCGACGTGACGATGCGCATCTCCGGCTTCTTCCGCGACGCGTTCCCGCACGTCATCACGCTCGTCGACGACGCGATCGCGACCGTCGCCGAGCTCGACGAACCGGACAACCACCTGCGGGCGCACGCGCTGGAGGACGCGCGTGAGCACGGCGACTGGCGGCGCGCCACGAGCCGCATCTTCGGCTCCAAGCCGGGCGCGTACGGCGCGGGCCTGCTGCCGCTGATCGACGCGCGCAACTGGCGCGACGACGGCGACCTGGCCGAGGTGTACGCCGTGTGGGGCGGCTACGCGTACGGGCGCGGGCTCGACGGGCGCGAGGCGCGCGGCGACATGGAGGCGGCGTTCCGGCGCATCGCGGTCGCCGCCAAGAACCAGGACACCCGCGAGCACGACATCGTCGACTCCGACGACTACTTCCAGTACCACGGCGGCATGGTGGCCATGGTCCGTACGCTGACGGGCCGCAGCCCGGCCGCGTACGTCGGCGACTCGGCGCTGCCGGAGCAGGTGAAGACCCGGACGCTCGGCGAGGAGACCCATCGAGTGTTCCGCGCCCGCGTGGTCAACCCGCGCTGGATCGCGGCGATGCGCCGGCACGGGTACAAGGGCGCGTTCGAACTGGCCGCGACGGTGGACTACCTGTTCGGCTACGACGCGACGGCGGGCGTGGTGGACGACTGGATGTACGAGAAGCTCGCCGAGGAGTACGTCTTCGACCCGGAGAACCGGGAGTTCATGGAGCGCTCGAACCCCTGGGCGCTGCGCGGCATCACCGAACGCCTGCTGGAGGCCGCCGACCGCGACCTGTGGGCCGAGCCGAACCCCGAGACCCTCGACCGCCTCCGCGAGACCTACCTCCGCCTCGAAGGCGACCTGGAGGGCGGCGAGTAGCGGGGTGTCGCAGGTCACGGCGGCCGGCTCACCTCTGGGGCCGGCGGGTGACGGGCGTCGCAGGTCGCGGTGAAATGTCACGGTGAAAGGGGCGACCGCGGGCCGGCGCAGGTCTAGACTTGCGTCGTTCGTTGTCTTGGACGATTCGCCTTATGAAGGTAGGTCTGGCGCCATGACCCCATCCCAGACGCCCACCCCTGCCGAGGAGCTGCGCGGTGCCGGCCTGCGGGTGACCGCTGCCCGCGTCGCGCTGCTCGAGACCGTCCGGCACGGTGACCACCTCGACGTCGAGGCGATTGCGTCCGGAGTGCGCGATCGCGTGGGTCATGTCTCCCTTCAAGCCGTCTACGAGGCACTTCACGCACTCACCGCGGCGGGGCTCGTACGCCGCATCGAACCGGCCGGCAGCCCGGCCCGGTTCGAGGGACGCGTCGGCGACAACCACCACCACGCCGTGTGCCGGTCGTGCGGTGTCGTCGCCGACGTCGACTGCGCGGTCGGCGACGCGCCCTGCCTGACCGCGGCCAACGACCAGGGCTTCATGATCGATGAGGCCGAGGTCATCTACTGGGGCCTGTGCCCCGACTGTTCCACCACCGCAACCACTTCCTGAGCACACTCCTGATCCCGGAAGGAATCCCGTGGCTGACACTCCTGACGCCGTTGTTGGAGAGACGAATGAGAGCACGGGCGGGTGCCCCGTCGCGCACGGGCGCGCCGCGCACCCCACCCAGGGCGGCGGCAACCGCGGCTGGTGGCCGGATCGGCTCAACCTGAAGCTGCTCGTCAAGAACCCGCCCATGGCCAACCCCCTGGGCGAGGACTTCGACTACACCGAGGCGTTCAAGAGCCTCGACCTCCCCACCGTGAAGCAGGACATCGCGCAGGTTCTCACGGACTCGCAGGACTGGTGGCCGGCCGACTTCGGGCACTACGGGCCGCTGATCATCCGGATGGCCTGGCACAGCGCGGGCACCTACCGCGTCAGCGACGGCCGGGGCGGCGCCGGGGCGGGTCAGCAGCGCTTCGCGCCCCTCAACAGCTGGCCGGACAACGCGAGCCTCGACAAGGCCCGCCGAGTGCTGTGGCCGGTCAAGAAGAAGTACGGCCGGAAGATCTCGTGGGCCGACCTGATGATCCTGGCCGGCAACGTCGCCCTGGAGTCGATGGGTCTGAAGACCTTCGGCTTCGCCGGTGGCCGCGAGGACGCCTGGGAGGCCGACGAGGACGTCTTCTGGGGTCCGGAGACCGGCTGGCTGGACGATGAGCGTTACAGCGGCGAGCGAGACCTGGAAAAGCCCCTGGCCGCGGTGCAGAGGCCTCATCTACGTCAACCCCGAGGGCCCGAACGGCAACCCGGACCCGCTCGCCTCGGCGCGCGACATCCGCGAGACGTTCAGCCGCATGGCGATGAACGACGAGGAGACCGTCGCCCTGATCGCCGGCGGCCACACGTTCGGCAAGACGCACGGCGCGGCCCCGGCGGACGCCATCGGACCCGAGCCCGAGGGCGCCCCGCTGGAGGACCAGGGCCTGGGCTGGAAGAGCACGCACGGCACCGGCAAGGGCCGCGACTCCCACACCAGTGGCATCGAGGTCACCTGGACGCCCACCCCGACCAAGTGGGACAACACCTTCTTCGAGCTCCTCTTCGGCTACGAGTGGGAGCTGACCGAGAGCCCGTCCGGGGCGAACCAGTGGCGGCCGAAGGACGGCGTCGGCGCGAACACCGTGCCCGACCCCGAGGACGGCACGCTGAACCGCGCGCCGGGGATGCTGACGAGCGACCTCGCGCTGCGCTACGACCCGATCTACGAGCCGATCTCGCGGCGCTTCATGGAGAACCCCGAGGAGTTCGCGGACGCGTTCGCCCGCGCCTGGTTCAAGCTGACCCACCGCGACATGGGCCCGATCCAGCGCTACCTCGGGCCCGAGGTACCGGCGGAGACGCTGATCTGGCAGGACCCCGTCCCGGCGGTGGACCACGAGCTCGTCGACGCCGACGACGTCGCCGCGCTCAAGACCCGGCTCCTCGACTCCGGCCTGTCGATCTCCCAGCTGGTCACCACCGCGTGGGCGTCGGCCGCGTCGTTCCGCGGCACCGACAAGCGCGGCGGCGCCAACGGCGCGCGCATCCGGCTGGAGCCACAGAAGAACTGGGAGGTCAACAACCCCAACGAGCTGGGGACCGTGCTGCGCACCCTGGAGGAGGTCCAGGAGGCGTTCAACGCCGAACAGACCGGCGGCAAGCGGATCTCCCTGGCCGACCTGATCGTGCTCGGTGGATGCGCGGCCGTCGAACAGGCCGCCAAGGCCGCCGGCCACGATGTCGTGGTGCCCTTCACCCCGGGCCGTACCGACGCGTCGCAGGAGCAGACCGACGTCGAGTCGTTCGAGGTGATGGAGCCGACGCACGACGGGTTCCGCAACTACCTCATGAAGGGGAACCTGCTGCCGGGCGAGTTCCTCCTGATCGACCGGGCGAACCTCCTCAGCCTGAGCGCGCCCGAGATGACGGTCCTCGTCGGTGGCCTGCGCGTCCTGGGCGCCAACCACGGGCAGTCGTCCGTGGGCGTCCTCACCGACAAGCCCGGGTCGCTGACCAACGACTTCTTCGTGAACCTGCTCGACATGGGCACGGTGTGGAAGGCGACGTCCGAGGAGTCGGAGACCTTCGAGGGCCGCGACGCCTCGGGTGAGGTCAAGTGGACCGGCAGCCGCGCCGACCTGGTCTTCGGGTCCAATGCCGAACTGCGCGCGGTCGCGGAGGTGTACGCGAGCGACGACGCGAGGGAGAAGTTCGTGAACGACTTCGTCGCGGCGTGGGACAAGGTGATGATGCTGGACCGGTACGACCTCGTCTGATCCACCTCATCTGACGTCCGGGCCGGCCCACCGCAGGGCCGGCCCGGACTGCTTTTCAGGGGCGATCTGAGGGAAGATCGACTGGTTGCTGGTGGATGGCCCACCTGAGCCGCCCAGCGCCGAGAGGGGCGATTCATGGATCCACAGGGGTGGTGGGGCGTCCTTCTGCAGGGGACCATCTCAGCGGTGGTCGGCGGGATCGTAGCCGCGTTAACCGCCTGGGCGGTGGTGACGGCCACCCGGCGGCACGATCGTCACTCCACGCTTCGCACGGAGGCTCGCCTGGCGGCGGTACGGATGTTCCACCTGACCGGCGAGTTCCACCAGGCGCTGCAGCGCGCGACCCTTGATGATCACGCGCCACTTCCCACGGCCGATGGCCGCGACTGGCTGGTCAACGCCACCAGCCTGGAAATAGCGATGTTTACGCTTGACGAAGATCTGGGAGCCCGGATCTCCCAGGATCTGGGTGACGTCCGACGGGCCCTGGAACACCTCAACGCCGGCACCGAGCCCAAAGCCGAGACAACTCGTGTGGTCACCGCGTGCCTGCTACAGCTCAGCGACGATCTCGCCGACTGGCTCATGGACGGCCGACATCGTGCAGCACCTCCGCACACGGCTTAGGAATCCACCGGGCATCTCGTCGCGACTTGCCTTCACCGGCCTGATCGATGGGCTGGGCGACGCGTATTCCCTCGTGAAACGGCCCTGTTTCGACACGGGCATGTTTTTGCGAGTGCGCTGGGTTCCCGCACTGTCGTTCAACTACGGCATGGGAGGTGTCCATCCTGACGCGGTCGGGATCGAAGTCACTGTTGAACCGGTGCGATCCGTCGACCGGGTCGTCGTGCGTTCACTTCTGCGCTCGCGCGGAGTTCCACAGCTTCGTGAGTGGGCGGGAAGGCACGCAGACCGCGGCCGAGACGTGGACCTCGCGCGCTCAGGCTAAATCGCCCCATGCTTATCTCGGCCATCGACCATCGGCTCGCGCCGCACTGATGCGACTTGAGGTCCTATGGAAGGTCTACGCCGGCTGCCTCGACGGCGACGAAGAACGTATCAACCGCATGATCGAAGCTGCACTCGCAAAATGAGGAGCACTGAGGTCCTCACCGGGATCAGTTGGGTCAGGCCAGCCACTTGTCAGCCAGTTTCCTGGATTCATCGAGAAAGGAATTCAGCTCCGCATCCGACAGTTGCGCCTCGGCGATTATACCCGCGAGCAAGATGCCGAAATGATCACCCTGTGTCTTGCCGTCGACATCCTCGACATCTTCGTCGGTAAATGTTGCCAGAATCAGGCGCTCAGCGATGCGAGGATCGATGGACTGGGCGAGGTCGGCTGAGCGGGCACGGACCCGTCCGACGAACTCGATGACCTCGGCGCGGCCGCCGTCCTTGAAAGTCCGCTCCGCCGCGTTGAAGAACGCTGCGGTGATCAACGCACCACGAGCCTCCTTGCTGGCCGCATCGAGCTGCGCACTTATCCGATCGAAGGTTTCGACGTCGCCTCGGAGATACGCTCTCATGGAAGCAATCTGATCGTCCGTTACCTTCATTCTGGCTTTCTCTCTCCCGCGCCGTACCGCAATCGTCGGAAAATCTCCGCAGCGAGTATACCTGCCGCGAGGACAGCGGTGCTGGCGCTTCCTGGATCAATGCTCGCGTGATGCGCATCGACGGCGAATGGCCCGTTATTGGCCTCTTGCTCGATGTCTTCTCAACCCGGTCATTGATGTCGCCAAAATTTCTGTGGACCTTACGGAGGAATTGGTCGGCACGGGATCCGCTGTCCTCCTCGCACTCGGCAAGCTTCTCTTCCGTCGGGAGATCGCTAAAGCTCTCTATACTGTCGATAGACCGTGCGGCGCGGCATGTCGCTCGGCATTTCGCGCAACTGCAGGCAGCCCATGGCGCTCTCGTACGCATGCGTTCAAACTGTTGTGCTATGAGCTCAACCTCAGGTGGGCGGTATGCCCTCGTGATCGAGACGAAGAGCGAGTACGCCAAGGACTGAAGCCGACATTCGGATCCATGTCTGGGACCTCGATGAGATCCCGTACGGCGCAGTACCGGAACCGGACAGCCATCCGGCGCACCGTTACTGCACCCCGTTGAAGCGCGCCCGGCAAACCTGTGAGCAACTCCGGCCGCGTGACGTGCAGGTACGTGGGGCGGTGTGATCAGTAGGACGACATGACGTCGAACCTTCCCTACGGCCCTCCGACGAGTCCGATTCCTCCTAAGCGGCTGGCGCTCATGGAACTCCTTGACGCTCGGTTCGAACGTCGACTCGGCCCAGTCCTGGTGCGGTGGCTGTACCTGTCGGCGCTGGCGATGATCGCGACCGTGACCGGCTTCTGCCTGTTGATGTCGGAGGGGATGACCAGGCTTCCACCCCAACCCCGTGACCACCTGGAGGCCGGCGCCTTGGTTCCCGCCATCCCCGAGTCAGAGGCCCCCGCCGGAGGCGTAGATCTGTGGCCGCGAGGTCCTTCGCGCGTGCGGTCAACCGTTGGCTCGTTCGATGGGGCAGGCCGAAAGGCAGGCAGGGCATCGCTCCCAATGTTTCGGGAGCGGGTCCGTCCAGGGGAACCCGTGCGGCAGGACGCGTGAGGTGCTCCCGCATACGGGGGTGCTGAGTCCAGGTACGACCGCGTGACCGATTGGTGGACCGTCATGCACGAAGGTGATGTTGGAGTAGTCGTTGCCGGCGTCAATCGGGAGTGTGGGGTCCTTGGGCACTGCGCGGACGTTGCCGCAGAACCAGGTCTCGTATTCCACGGTCCGATCGTAGATAGCCGCTGGCCTACCGGCGAGGGGCCGACGGCTGTGCCATCGTCCACGTGGCGACATGAGTCGAGCGGAGTCCGGACGGCGAGAGCCCGACACGATGGGCCGCCCGATCGGGCGAAGACCAAACCATGGCGGAGGACGCCGTACGGCTATATGGGCAGGGCTGGAGCATCCGTCAGGTCGCCACCAGGTTCGGCTACGACTACGGCACGATGCGACGCCTGCTCAGAAGCACTACGGCACGAGCCATGCTCACCGGCATGCGCGAACTGGCTGCGATACGGCATCCAGCCCAAAGGCGCGAAAGCGGGACTGACACCGGGCTACTGCAAGAACAAGGCACACCGCCGCGAATACCTCGGCTACGCAGGCCGACGGGTCCTCGTCTCACGCAAATGGTCCGGCAAGACCATGGCCGACCACAAAAACGACCGGAAGAACTGGGTGCTCGCCCGCCTCGCCGAAGCCGGTGTTTCAGCAGCCGGTCACCCCACCGAACCTGGCCGCTACGCCTGGGAACTCGCGCCACCCGGCCACCCCGACGTGAAGCCCATCGAGCAAAGACTCATGGCGGCCATCGCCGAACGCCTGGAGATGCGCCGCCAACTCGACCAAGCCACCACGATCAACGATCTTTCGGCAACTCAGGAGGCAGCATGAAGGGCGACGAGCTGATGACCGTTGACCAGATGCTGTCCGAGCTCGGCGGCGTCTCCCGGCGCACCTTCTACCGGTGGCGTGAGACCAAACACGCCCCGGCCGGTCTCAAGCTGCCCAACGGGGAGATCCGGGTCTGGCGCGGTGAGTTCGTCGCGTGGCTTGAAAAGCTGCGGGAAGCCGTGTGAAGTCCACCGACGTCAAGTTCTGGGGCGTTCGGCGCAACAAGTCGAGCAAGACCGTCTCGTACGAGGTGCGGTGGATCGTCGCCGGTCACCTGGTACGAACTCGCTCGGTCGTATGTCGAGATCAAGTGGCCGGGCGCGGCCGGTCAGACGCGACGGAGCACACTGATGCCCTGGCGACGGTCACACCCCCTCGCGGTCACGATGACCGGCGACCCTGCCGCCGCGACGACGATCGCCCGCAAACGCGCGGTGCTCTACAACGTGCTCAAGTACGCGGTGAGGGAGCGGAAGCTCCTGAGCACGAATCCCATCGATCAGGTCGATTGGAAGGCGCCGGAACGTGTTGAGCAGGTCGACCGCAGCGTGGTCGCCAACCCCGTACAGGCTCGTCAGCTCCTCGCCGCCGTCACTTACGTTGGGCGGATGTCCGGCCGAGGCGGCGTCTGCGTGCCATGTACGCCTGCATGTACTACGGAGGCTTACGACCTGCGGAAGCGACGGGGCTCCGGCTCTACACCGACAGTGGCGAGACCCACGATGACAAGGGTCTCAAGTGCCGCCCGGTCGGGGGAGAAGCGTGTCGTCCCGATCCCGCCGGACCTCGTAACCATCCTTCACGAGCATCTGAAACAGTTCGGAACGGCTGAGGACGGCCGGGCTGTTCGCCACCTCGACCGGCGGCATCGTCTCCAGCTCAGCGGTCTGGCGTGACGCCCGTGTGGTTGGCCTCTCTCCCGAGCAGCAGGTCACGCCATTGGCCGGTCGGCCGTACGACCTTCGGCACGCCTGCGCGACGCTGCTCCTCAACGAGGGGCGTGCCGCCGAAGGAGGCCGCGCGACGCCTGGGGCACAGCGTGGAGGTGCTGTGGAAGGTGTACGCGGGCTGCATCGACGGAGACGAAGAGCGCATCAACCGCATGATCGAAAAGGCACTCGCCGCATGAGAGACGCCACGGTGGCAGAGCTCCGGTTCATCCCGGAGCCCTTCGCTTTTTCAGGCTCTGAGGGTGCCCCGGCAGGATTCGAACCAGCGGCACACGGTTTAGGCACGGCTTTCTCTGTACGCCTCTGACCAGCGTGGCAGATCACATCGGATGGAAGGACAAGGAGCGCGATGGCCGACTGGACGGGGCTCACCTACGTGGTCGTCGACGTCGAAGGTAACGGTCACCAGCCGCCCGACCTGGTGGAGCTGGCCGCCGTGCCGATCGTCGGCGGGGTCATCGGGGAGCCGACAGCCTGGCTTGTCCGGCCGGATCAGCCGATCAGTTACTTCGCAACCCGCATCCACGGCCTGACCAATCAGGACGTCGCGGGCGCGCCGACGTTCGCGGCGATCAAGGGTGAGGTGCTGGGCGCCTTGGAGGCTGACGTCTTGGTCGCCCACAATGCGCACGTCGATGTGAGTGCTCTGCGTCGCAAGCTCAGTGACTGGAGGACACCCGAGGTATTCGACACCCTCAAGCTCTCCCGGCGGCTGCTACCCGACGTAGGCGGTTACAAGCTCAGCACGCTGGTCGAAAGGTTCAAGCTGGCCGAGGGACTGTCGGACGGTCTGACGCCACACCGCGCCGGCTATGACGCGCTCGTCGCGGCTCGTTTGTTCGTCCGTCTCGCCACCGCCGCCGGGACGCTCGAAGCGCTACGCGGCGATCCGCCTGGAGGGGGCGGTGGTGAGGCTTTGGCCCTTTTCTGACCAGCGGCGGGGCATGTTCTTCGGTATTGACGAGCGACCATCTCCGACCGCTATATCCCCTCAGCCCTGGTCGTGCAGCGCCTCGACGGCATTGACCTCGCGCTCCTATGGCAGTTGAACGCCGAGGAGGGCCCGCCGTCGGTCGCGTTGCGCGTGGCGTACGGCGAGTGGGGCGGTCAAGCCCGTCAGGGCGAACACTGCTCCGACGAGGTACCACCCCGGGCGGCCCCAGGTGATGCAGAGGGCGATGAGCACGCTCGGCCCGACGGCTTCGGACAGGCCGGCGCCCAGGCCGAACACGCCCAGGTACTGGCCCGTCGCGTGTTCCGGGGCGAGGGCGAAGGACATCTCGAAGCCGCCGCCGGAGTGCCACAGCTCGCCGACCGTGTGGACCACCACCGCGGTCATGAGCAGCGTCGCGGCGGCCCACGCCGGTATTCCCGCGGACAGCGAGATCAGTGAGCAGGACAGGAGGAACGCCACGCCTGCCCGGCGGTAGGCGGCTCCGCCGGCCGTGGGGGAGTCGATGCCGCGGCTGGCTCGTACCTGGAACGCGACGACGATCACCGTGTTGAGGACCATCGTTCCCGACACGAGCCAGCGTGGCGCGGTGGTGGCCTCCACCAGCCACAGCGGGATGGCCACGGTGAGCACCTTGAACTGAACGGCCATGACGCCGTCGAGCGCGGTGAGCAGGAGATAGGGCCGGTCGCGCAGGGCGATCCAGCGAGGCTTCCCGACGACCGGCCCGGACCTGACCGGCGGCAGGAAGGCCAGGATCGCCGCGGCGGCCGCGAAGGCGATCGCGTTGCCGATGACCAGCATCTCGTACGCGGTGGCGGTGCCCACCTGAACGGCCCAGCCCGCCACCAGGGCGCCGAGGGAGATGCCGACATTGGTCACGGCGCGGAGGTACGCGCGGAAGTCCTGGGGCCGATCCCCGCCGTACCGCCGGATGAGTGGACTGCGTGCGGCCAGCCCGGCCGCCTTGGCCCCGGTGGCCGCGCCGACCGCGACGACGAACGGCCAGAAGCCGTCCACCAGCACGAATCCGGCCGTCGCCAGCGCCTGGACGACGAGGGTGGCCGCGTAGACACCGCGTGCCCCGCGTCGGTCCGCGAGATGGCCGACGGCGATGCCCACGGCCAGTGAGAGGAGTCCGGCGATGCCGAGCCCGAGCCCCACCTGGCTCGCCGGCAGGCGCACCGCCTGGGTGAAGTACAGCACCCCGGCGGTCAGGTAGAGGCCGCTGCCGACGGTGTAGACGAAGTTCGAGGCCGCGACGACACGCTGGGGGCCGGTGTCCGGCAGCAGGTGGGGCATGAGGCGGCTCCGCTCCTGGGCGACGGTGAGGGCCGGAGCTCATCTTGTTGCAACCTAGTTGCAATAGCAAGGGTGATGCGACTGGCCCCCGCCGTCACAGAGCCCCCATCGCCTTCTCGAGGATGGAGCGCGATTCCGTGATCGAGTAGGCGTGGCCCCGGAGCAGGTCGAATCGCATCGTGCAGTTCGCGACGGCGGGTGGTTTGTCGATCAGGGTTCCCTGTCCCGCGGATTCGAGGTAAACGACGTCGCTGTCGGCGTCGAACCCCAGGACGGTGAAACTTCCGGAGAACGCGACATAGTACTCGGTGTCCTGTGAAAGCACTTGGACGCTTATCTCTGGGCGCTCGGAGAGCCGCAGCAGATGGGCGAGCTGTTCGCGAACGATGTCGGGCGAACCGATTTTCCGCCGCAGTGCCACTTCGTCGATGACGAGGAAGACGTGCGGGGGATTCCGCCGGTCGAAGAGGGCCTTGCGTTCGGTCTGGGCCCGGAGTGCCTCGTCGATCTCCTCGGGATTCATGGCCGAGCTCAACAGCGCACGCGCATAGTCGTCGGTCTGGAAGAGGCTCGGGATGGCGCGTGTCTCGAACGCGCGGATCGTGCTGGCGTCCCGCTCCAGCTCCAGGTACGCCCCGGGGCCGGGCGGCAGCGCCCCCAGGCGGCGCGTGCCCTTGATGAGTTTCCAGAATTCCAGGAACAGGCCGCCGAGTTTGAAGTACGTGTCGAGATCCTCGGCGAACGTTTTGGACGGGATGTTCTTCGCCGTCTCGATCTGGCCGAGGAACTGCGGGCTGTAGCCCACGGTCTCCGCGAGCTCGATCCTGGTGAGGCCGCCGGCCTCCCGCATCTTCTGGAGCGCGATGCCGAACGCCCGAATCGCCGGAGACTCATGTGGATCGCGTTGCGCTGCCATGAGAAATGGGGCTCCTGTCCGTATATGTCGCATCGCCGCATATCGCGTTTTCGCGCATCAGCATTGCCCGGACGGACTTATGTGTCACCATTCCCAGGTACTTCTGGAAGTTCCCTCCCCCGGAGCATGCGCCGATGAACATCAATGAGTCACCCGACCCGCGCTCGTCCCTGTGGGCGTTCATGGCCTACCTGCTGCGCTTTCACCGGATGGAGCGCGGCATGTCCGGCGGCGCGCTGGCCGACCTGCTCAAGTGCGCACGGTCGTCGATTTCCCGACTGGAGAACGCCGACGCGAAGCTCACCGAAGCGCAGGCCGCCCAGGTCGACGAGGAGTGGAGGACCGGCGGCCTGTTCGGCGTGCTGCTGTACTTCGCGCGCCTCGGCCACGAACCCAACTGGTTGAAGTCGTTCACCGAAGCCGAACTCCGCGCCCTGGTCATGAAGATCTACGCCGGTCAACTGATACCAGCGCTGTTCCAGACGCCTGAGTACGCCAGAGCGGTCTTTACGGTTGGTCGGGATCCGGATGTGGAGGGGTCGGTGAATGCGCGGATGGCACGACAAAGACTGCTGACGAGGAAGGATCCGCCCGAAGTGTGGGTCCTGCTCGCGGAGACCGCTCTGCTGGTTCATGTCGGAGGCGCGAGAGTCATGCACGATCAGCTCGGTCGGCTGCTGGAGCTGTCGGAACTGCCGAACGTGACCCTGCGCGTGGTGCCCAACGCAGCGGGGGCCAACTCCGGTCTCGATGGCCCCTTCAAGATCGTTACTCTCAAAGAGAAGTCGGTGGCGTACGTTGAGGCGCTGAACGGAGGGCGACTGATCCCGGAGGCATCCGAGGTGGCCGATATCACCACGAGGTTCGACCAGATCGGGGCCGTCGCCGAACCCGTAGACTCCTCTCGTCGTCTGATTCGGGCACTGATGGAGACCTTCACATGACCTCCCCGGTATGGCGAAAGAGCAGTTGGACCAGCGACGGCACGACGAATAACTGCGTTGAAGTGGCGGAGCTGCCGAGTGCGGTGGTTGAGGGTGAGCGGGGTGGTCATTCCACTGACGGAGTTCAAGCCGAGCGGTGGCGGTGACGGCCTGGTCGGGACTCACGGCACGCGGCGCATTGGTGCGTACTCCTGTGAGTTCGGTGGCCTTGGCCTGGACGGCCCCTTCAAAGTCGTGACGGTCAGGGAGGGGACTGTGGCCTACTTGGACGCGTTGAACGATGGAAGACTGGCGTCGGATACATCCGAGGTGGCCGAACTCGACGCCGGGTTCCATTGGATCGGGGCGGTGGCTGAGCCGCTGGAGTCCTCGCGTCGTCTGGTCCGGGAAGTGATGGAGACCTTCACATGACCTCCCCGGTATGGCGAAAGAGCAGTCGGACGAGCGACGGTACACAGGGCAACTGCGTGGAGGTGGCGGAGCTGCCGAGCGCGGCCGTTACCGGGGAGCGCGATGGATATTCCACTGACGGAGTTCGATCCGGACGGTGACGGCCTGATCGCGCCGACTCCTCCGACGCTGAGTGAACCTCTGCCCGAGCGCGTGGTGATGTGCTTCTTCCCGGAGGTCGTCGACGGTCTGGCCGAGACCCATGGCGCGCGGCGGATCGGTGCGTACTCCCGTGAGCTGGGCGGTCACGCGATCTACCGGCTGGTTCACGGCGGTGTGCCGGTCGGCGTCTTTCATCCCGGTGTCGGTGCGCCGCTGGCCGTACTGCACTTCGAGAGGGCGATCGCCGCCGGAGGGCGGTACTTCGTCGCCTGCGGCGGTGCGGGGGCCGTACGGCCCGGTCTGGCGCTCGGTCACGTCGTCGTGCCGGACGCCGCCGTACGCGACGAGGGCACCTCCCATCACTATGCCGAGCCGTCCCGTCTGATCCGGGCCGACCCGTCCGCGGTGGAGACGGCGGTGGCGACGCTCGCCGCGCACGACGTCCCCCACGTCACGGGCACGACCTGGACCACGGACGCCTCGTACCGCGAGACGCCGGAGCGCGTACGGGCGCGCCGGGAGGAGGGGTGCGTGACGGTCGAGATGGAGACCGCTGCGTTCCTCGCCGTCGCGCGCTTTCGCGACGTACGTTTCGCCCAGTACCTCTACGCGGGTGACGACGTGAGCGGCGAGGCCTGGGACCACCGCGCGTGGACGACCGCCGCCGTACGGCCGGAGCTGCTCGGACTCGCGTTGGAAACGGTCACTCGCCTGTGAGCGAGGACGCAGCCGGTACGGGAGGTCAGACGCCCCGTCGCTTGCGTGGGGCGATCGTGTAGCTGAAGGAGATCACGAAGTCGATCGCGAGCACGATTCCCCACGGGGCCATCACCGACCACGGCTTCAGGGCGCGGTGGACGTCACCGACGAGCAGCGTGAAGACGCCCAGCACCACCGCCGCCGCGACGTAGGCGAGGAGGTGGCGAAGCCACTGGCCGCGTTCGTAGGCGGCGTGGGCGGGCCCGGTCTTGGGCGCCTTCACGGGGGCGGGGCCGCCGGCGAAGCGGTGGGCGAAGCGTTGGTCGGCCCAGCAGATCATCTGAGGGCCGAAGGCGAGCGAGACGCCGATGTAGATCGCGGCCAGGCCGTGTGCGGGTGAGGCGGGTGCGCCGCGCCGGAGGTCGATGACCGAGGCCGCGAGCAGAACCACGTCGACCATCGGAACGCTGATCAAAAGGGCGTTGCTGAGCCGCCGGGCGCGAAGGAGATAGCGGGTCGCGAGCCCGGTCATCAGCAGCACCCAGAACCCGATCTCGCATCCGACGATCAGGAAGATCACAATGCTCCTTTTTTCACACGACCGTACGAAAAAGAAAATAACACGACCGTGCGATAATGACCAGATGCCGAAGATCGTGGACCACGAGGCGCGCCGGATGGAGCTCGCCGACGCCGTCGGCCGCGTCATCGCCAGGGACGGGGTGAACGAGGTCTCGATCCGCTCGGTCGCCGCCGAGGCCGGCTGGTCGTCAGGCGCGCTGCGGCACTACTTCACCACGCGCGCCGAGTTGCTGGCCTTCGCCTGCGAACAGGTCATCCAGCGGGTCACGACGCGGATCACCGGCATGAGACACACCGGCACCGTCCATCAGGCGGTCCGCGAGACGCTGCTGGAGACCATGCCGATCGACGCGCGGCGCTATGCCGAGGCCTCCGTCGCCTTCGCCTTCCTGACGCTCGGCCTGAGCGATCCACGCCTGGCCGAGGTGCAGCGCATCCACTTCGGCAGCATGTACGGGCTCTGCCTTCAGATCATCGAGAGCCTGGACACCGAGGGGCTTCTGGCCCCCCACGCCGCCTCGACCGAACTCCTCGCCCGGCGCCTGCACGCCGTCGCCGACGGTCTGTCCATCCAGCGGCTGGCCGGCCATCTGACCTCGGAGGACATGATCGCCCAACTCGACGCCTACCTGACCGAGATCATCCGCGGCGCCTGACCCGCCGGGGTACGGGCGCCGGAGGTTCGTTCCTCAGGTCAGCGCGGGGAGAAGGTGATGATCTGAGCGGTGCCCGGAGCCACTGTGATCGTCGACCTGCCGCCGGAGACCCGTACCGGGGTGGCGCCGGGCCGGCCGGACGGGACGCCGCGGTCGGAGAGGGTACGGCCACCGAGCGAGATGGCGTCGGCGTCCACAGAGGCCAGGCCGTCGGCGGCGGAGGTCCGCAGCGTGACCGCGTCGCCGCCGCGGTAGGCGGGGGGAAGGTTCACCGTCACGTCGTCGCCGGCCGAGTCCTGGATGTTGATCAGGACCATGGTCAGCGACCCGTTCCGGCCTTCGACCGCGTACGCGCGCAGTTGCGACAGTGCGGTGTCCGGCAGGCCGACGTCGAGGAACCTTCCCTCGGGAACCTGGTGGAACGCCCACAGCCCGTAGTACAGCGGCGCGGCGGACAGCCGGTCCGAGTCCAACGCGTGCTGGTCGGCGGCGCAGAACGCCCCGTAGTACCGGTAGGAGATCGGGTAGTCCTTCGAGTCACGTGCCTTGAAGTCACCGCAGATCGCCGCGGTGCTGGTGTGGAACTGCACCTGGGAGACGCGACTCTGGGCGGTCTGCAGGAGGTAGTCCAGCGACCACAGGCTGGTCGCGTAGGCGTCGCTGACGCCGGGCTGGCCGCTGCAGGACGCGCTGTTGGACTCGTTGATCACCGCGGGTATTCCGCTGTTCAGGCGGCCGGTGATGTCCATGATGCCGGTCAGCTTGGTCCGGTCGGTGACGTACGTGTCCGGCGACAGCAGCCCCGCGATCGTGGCGTTCGACGAACCGCAGTGGCTCTGCGGGTACAGGTGGTTGGTGAACTCGGCGATCATCTGCCGCGGGTCGCTGCCCGTGTCGGCCTGCACGGCGGACACGAACCCGTCGAGCTGGGTGTTGGTCTTGGCCGTGTTCGCCGAGGGCCCGGTGACCTTGATGTTCGCGTGCGGCACCGCCTGCTTGATGGCCGCGTGGTATTTCTTCATCGTCGCGTAGTACTCGGCCGGGGTCAGCGTCGTGACGTTGTCGTACTCGTTGCCGATCTCCACGGCCAGCAGGTCGTCGCCGAGGATCTCGTGCGCCGCCTTCACCTCGGCGACGGCCTGGTCCAGCGTCACCGGCGGGGACGGGTCCTTGGTGGGATCCTTGATCTTCGACGGATCGATGATCTTCTTCAGCGGCACGCCGAGGGTGGCCTTCCAGCCGCTGTCGCGCAGCAGGGCCTTCAGCCGGATGAGGTCGGACCGGTCCACCCGGCCGCCGATCGCCTCGGGGGGCGTGGGGGCGTCACGGTAGGCGCCGAACGTCGGCCAGACCAGATCCATCGAGTAGCCGCCCAGGCGCAGCACGCCATGCCGGCCGAGCGTCTTGAGCCACTGCGACATCCGCGGTTTGGTCAGGAACCCGTGCGCGAGGTCGGCCGACTCGACGGAGAACCCAAGGTTCTCGCCGGTGATCGCCCCGGCGCCCGGGACGCCTCTCGGGGTCAGCGTGATCGCGGTGGAGTCGGCCGGAGCGGCCGGTGCCGCCGGCGCGACTGAGGCGGTCAGTGCGGTCAGTGCGGTCGCCACCCCGGCGGCCGACAACGATCTCCGGATGACTCCGCCCGTACCGCGCTTTCTCATCATGTGCAGGCTCCCAGTTGTCCATGTCGCTGCCGTCGTGAGACGGACTCGTCTGAGGTCAGCCCCGAGAAACCGGTTTCTGGGGATGCAGTTCAGCACCGTTCGTCGCGCCCGTCAATAGATGATCTGATTCGCGACGACGACCTCGGCGACTTTGACCTGTGCCGCCCCTCGTCGGCGGATGCGCCGGAGCCCGTCGCCTGACCCGAGCCCCTGAACACGCACGATTCGCCTGGTGGGAGAGGGGGCACGGGGTTATCCACAGCCGCGAGGCGCGGCTTGCCCGCGCGGCGCGAGCACTGGACACTGAGATTGGGGTGAGCCCCCCGAGGCGGGCGGGGCGTGTTCTGCGGGCGGGGCGTGTTCTGCGGGCGGGGCGTGTTCTGCGGGCGGGGCGTGTTCTGCGGGCGGGGCGTGTTGCGCGGGCGGGGCGTGTTGCGCGGGCGGGGCGTGTGCGTGGGCGGGGGTTTCCTCGGGCGGGGTGTGTCGCGGACGTGCCTCGTCGGCTGCGGTTACCGTTGGCATGTGTCTGCGAAACGCGATTCGTCCGGTGCCGGCGGGCGTCGGGTGACCATCGCCGACGTCGCCAGGAAGGCCGGCGTCTCACGCGCCACCGTGTCACGGGTTCTCAACGGCCAGGACACCGTGGATCCGGTCCTGGCCGGGCGTGTCCGGCAGGTCAGCCGCCGCCTCGGCTACCACCCGAGTGCCATCGCGCAGGGGCTGGCCCGTGGGGCGAGCCACACCATCGGCGTCGTCGTTCCCGACCTGGCCAACCCGTTCTTCCCCGAGGTGGTCAAGGCGCTGACGGTCGCGGCCGGAAAGGACGGCTTCAGCGTCGTCGTCGCGGACTCGGACGAGGACCCCGAGGCCGAGCTGCGCCTGATCCAGGACGTCTCGCGCCGGGTGGACGGCCTGGTCCTGTGCTCCCCGCGCGCCGGGATCGCGGACCTGCGCCGCGTCGTCCGCAAGGGGCTGCCGACGGTGTGCACGAACCGGATGGTCGACCCGCCGCTGACCGCCTCCGTCACGATCGACTCGGGCCGGGGAATGCAGGCGGTCATCCGGCACCTGGCCGAGCTCGGGCACCGCAGGATCGCGTACCTGGCCGGGCCGCCGTCCTCCTCGTCGAACGCCGACCGGCTGGGCGCGCTGGAGCGGAGCCTGCCCGACGCGGTCGTGATCCCGACCGGCTCGAAGAGCCAGGAGGGCTACGCCTCGGCTGCCGCGGCGGCCGAGGCCGGTGCCACCGCTGTCATCTGCTTCAACGACCTGGTCGCGTTCGGGGCACTCGCCCGGCTCCGTACGCTCGGCGTCGCGGTCCCGGCGGAGGTTTCGGTGGTGGGCTTCGACGACATCCCCGCCGCCGACTTCGTCCACCCGACGCTGACGACCGTCCGCCTGCCAAAGGCCGAACTGGGCCGGACGAGCTGGGAGGTCCTACGGGACCAGCTCGGCGGCCACGGGGCGAGCGCGTCGGTCCGCCTGGAGCCCACTCTCGTCGTGCGGGAGTCGACCGGCAAGGCGGCCGGTGTCGCGGGGAACGCCGTCGCCGTCGGGGAGCGCGCGGGTAGCTGAACGCCTGGCCGTACGTGTCCCCGCCCGGTGTGGGGGCTCGAATGCGCGGGCGGCTGCCGACTTTCGTCGTGGGGGAGTCGACCGGTGAGGTGGTCGGTGCGGCGGGCGACGCCGTCGGGGAGCGTGCGGGTAGCTGAACGCCTGGCCGTACGTGTCCCCGCCCGCCCGGTGCGGGGGCTTGAATGCGTGGGCGGCTGCCGACTTTCGTCGTGGGGGAGTCGACCGGCGAGCTGGTCGGTGTGGCGGAGGGCGCCGTCGGGGAGGGCGTGGGTAGCTGAGCGCCTGGCCGTACGGGTCGTCCCGCCCGGTGTGGGCGTTCGAATGCACCGTCGGCTATTGACCCCCTACGCGATCAGTGCTGGACTGCCTCCTCAGAAACCGGTTTCTCGGGGATGACCTCGGGAGGAGTGCCATGACGGTGACCGCGATCCGGCGTGTCCGGGCGGTGGCGGGACTGGCCGCCGCCGTGCTCGTCGCTCAGCTCGGCACGAGTGCTGCGGCGGGCTCGTCACCGCCGCGGGCGTCCGTCACCCTCGACCCCGCGCACGAGAGTCAGGGGCGCATCCCGCGCCACTTCGTCGGCTTCAGCGTTGAATGGTCGCTCGTCGAGCGGTACATGGGGCCGAACGCGCGGAACGCCTTCGCGAACCTGCTGGGCAACCTCGGCACGGGCGTGCTGCGCGTCGGTGGCTCCTCCCAGGACCTCATGCCGTTCGAGCCGGACGCGCCCGACAGCGACCAGGTGATCACCCCGGCGGACCTGAAAGCCATCCGCTCCACGCTCGACGCGGTGAATGGCCGGGGCCGGACGCCGTCGTGGGGTGTCGTCCTCGGTACGGCGATGGCGCCGCCCGGCGCGTCGCGGCCGTTCGTCGGTCCCGACCATGCCCGCGCCTTCGTCCGGCAGGGCGTCGAACCGGCCTTCGCCGGCGCGGAACGGGACATCGCCGGCATCGAGCTCGGCAACGAGCCGGACCTTTCCTACCACTCCGACCTCGACGCCTACCTGAGCGACCTGCACGCGTACGCCGACCCGGACGTCACGGGTCCCCTCCCCGTGATCGTCCCCAACACCAGCGAGGACATCCTGCCCTGGCAGGACGTCGACCAGCGAAGCGTGCCCACGCGGTTCTTCTGGGACTGGCCGCGGATCCTGGAGGCGGCCGCGCCGCTGATGCGGGCACGGGCCGGGGCGTTCGGCGCGTACGCGAGCGACCACTTCTACCCGCTGGCGCGCACCTGCCCGGACAAGCCGTACCGCTGCCCGAGCATCGGCGCCCTGCTCTCCGACGAGCACATGGCGAGCCTGGACTACCAGGTGTACGTCCATGCGGGTGAGGCGCGCGGCCACGGTCTCGGCTACCGCCGCCTGGAGGAGACGAACACCGCGGCGGGGCGCGGCGCGGACGGTGTGAGCAACGTCGCGGCCGCCGCGGCGTACGGGCTCGACCTGATGTTCCACGCGGCCTGCCCGCAGCCTCCCGCCGACCCCGCCGCGAACGCCACGTGCGGCACCGGCGCCGTCGGGGTCAACTTCCACAACGCCGAGGTACGCGCGTTCTTCGAGCCGGAGGAGGGCAACGGCTACTACAACGCGATCGACTACGACGTCACCCCCGCCATGGGCGCGCCGACGGCCGCGCCGCTGTACTACGCCGCCCTGGTGTTCGGCCGGTTCGCCCAGGGCGGCAGCGGCCTGCGCCCGGTGCCGGTGACGGCGGACGATTCGGGTACGGCGCAGGTCAAGGCCTGGCGCGTCGAGGGCGGATCCGGCGAGCGGCGGCTGTTCCTCATCAACAAGGGCGATCACCCGGTGACGCTCACGGTGTCCGTGCCCGGCTTCGCCGCGCTGGTCGACCGGATGACCCCCGACGACCCGTCCGGCGCCGGTCGTACGCTCGACGCGCCGCAGGTACGGGTCGACGGCCGCCAGGTCGCCACCGACGGCACCTGGCCGGGATTCCGCCCCACGGCCGAGCGGGTCCACGGCCACCGGATGACCGTGACCGTCGCGGCCGGCGAGGCCTGCGTGATCACCGGCCGATAGCGCGGCCGCCCGGGCGCGAAGCGTCAGTGCAGCGCGGCGTCGGGCGGGCCGAGGGCGAAGCCGGTGAACCGGACGGTCAGGCCCTCACGCCGGGGCGAGCAGCAGAACGGCCC
>NZ_JBHLZP010000124.1:0-17969 GCF_042429965.1 Actinoallomurus acaciae | reverse complement strand
CACGGCGGCCGGTCCGCGCGGCGCGAGGCCCGGCCAGGACGGCGTCGGGCGTCGCCTGGCTGACGAGCTGCCGCGGGATCATGACCACCACTCCGGTGCCGCCGCGCGAGGACGGGCGGAAGGAGACGGTGAGGCCGTGCTTGCGGGCGAGGCAGCCCACCACCGCGAGCCCGAGCCGCGTCCCGGACAGGGACGTCAGGTCCAGCGAGGCCGCCGACACCGCCCGCTCCGCGCGGTCGAGCGCGGCGGGGCTCATCGCCAGGCCGCCGTCCTCGACCGTCACCACGATGCCGGTGTGGACCTCTTCGACGTACACGTGCACCTCCTCGGAGGGAGGCGAGAAGCTGGTCGCGTTGTCCATCAGCTCGGCCAGCGCGTGCATGACGCCCTCGGCGGCGTACCCGGCGATCGCCGCGGTGCTGGTCGAGTGGATGCGGACCCGCTGGTAGGCGCTGATCCGGCCGACCGAGCCCCGGAGGATGCTCTCCATCACGATCGGCTTGGTCCAGCGCCGGCCGGAGCGGGCGCCGGTGAGCACGGCGATGCTGTCCGCCAGGCGTCCCGCCTGGGCGGTGGCGTGGTCCAGCTTGAGCAGGTCGCCGAGGGTCTCCTCGTCGTGGCGGTCCTCCATCTCGCGTAGGTCGGCGAGCATGCTGGTCGCCAGCGCCTGGACCCGGCCGGCCGCGTTGGCACAGGCCGACATGGCGGCCGCGCGCATGCGCTCTCCCCGGCCGACCTCGTCGACGAGGGTCCGCAGGACACGCCGGTGGGCGGCGCCGGTGGGCTGCAGGACCGACGCCAGGACGGTGTCCGAGGACGCCCCGTCGCGCAGCCGCGTGATCGCGGCGGGCAGCGTCTCATCGGCCAGCCGCGCGAGCTCGGCGTCCATCGTGGCGATACGGCCGCGCAGTTCGCGCGCGGTCTGGAACCCGTAGGCGGCGAGGGCGACCGCGGCGCACAGGGCGAGCGCCGCCACCCCGCTGCCCGTGGCCACGAGGGCGCGGTGCTCGGCCGGTACGGAGGCCGCTACCAGCAGGCAGGCGCCGCCGGTGACGACCACGGCGGCCAGCAGGACGAGCAGGGTCCGGTCCATCGGCGGGCGCTCCGCCCGTTGGCGGCTGGGAACGTGTGCTGACATCGATCAGGTCCTCGTCGGCGGTCGGTACGGGATCGGAGCAATCCGGAGTCGCGAGCCGGGCCACCGCTCGTCGGGGAAACCGCCCGGGCTCAGAGAATTGCGGCTAAATCAGCATCCGATCGCCGTTCGGCGCGGGAGGCGGCGACAGTCCCCGCGGGGAGATGACGGGAGCGAAAAAATGCGAATGCCATTCGCTTTCGTCGCCCCTGGTGCTCGCGCATGTCTATCGTGATCCCTCGCCTCAGCCGCGTTGTTCACCCGTTCCCGGCAAGAGATCCCGAGCCGCGCGGTTGGGAACGA
This sequence comes from Actinoallomurus acaciae, assembly GCF_042429965.1. Classification (NCBI taxonomy): domain Bacteria; kingdom Bacillati; phylum Actinomycetota; class Actinomycetes; order Streptosporangiales; family Thermomonosporaceae; genus Actinoallomurus; species Actinoallomurus acaciae. The sequence continues at coordinate 16,531 of NZ_JBHLZP010000124.1, read as the reverse complement.
AATGGTAGCGGTTCTGTAGTTCCGAAGCTACAGTTCGTCATCATTTAGCGTCATTCGACAGCCGAGTCGACGGTCCGGTCGTTCGGCAACGGCGGCCATCGCGGCGGGGCGCGTCCGACTCTGGGCGGTGACCTTCCGCGCCGGCCTTGTGCAGACCAAGGAGACGGTCGATGGACGCTGAACTCGCCGCGATCGCGAAAGAACTGCCGTACGAGCCCCTGACCGATCCGGAGGCGGCCCGGCAGAGGATGCGTGAGCTGGTCGCACGTCTGCGTGTGCCGGTGGATCCGCGGGTCGATGTGGCCGATCGGGCGGTCGCCGGTGTCCCGGTCCGCGTCTACCGGCCGAGACACGCCGGCCGGGTACCTGTCCTCGTCTACTTCCACGGCGGCGGCTATGTCGTCGGCGGCGTCGACAACGAGGACGCGCGGTGCCAGACCTTCGCCGCCGAGGCCGGTGTGGAGGTCGTCTCCGTCGAGTACCGCCTGGCGCCCGAGCATCCCTTCCCGGCCGGGTTCGACGACGGCTACGCGGTGGTGGAGGCGGTGGCGGAGCGGGCGCCGCGCCTGGCGGTGGGCGGCGGGAGCGCGGGCGGGGGCATGGCCGCCGCGGTGGCGCTGCGCGCCCGCGATGAGGGCGGCCCGCCGATCGCGTTCCAGTTGCTCGTGTATCCGATGCTGGACGACAGGATGGACACACCGTCCGCCCGCGCGTACGTGGATCCGCCGCTGCTCAACCGGGCGGATGTCGCGCGGATGTGGGAGTACTACCTCGGCGCGGACCGGGGCGAGGTCTCTCCCTACGCCGCGCCCGCGCGGGCCACGGATCTTCGCGGGCTGCCCCCGGCCTATGTGCTCGCCTGCGAGGCGGACCCGTTCCGCGACGAGGACATCGCCTATGCCCACCGGCTCATCCTGGCCGGGGTGCCCGCCGAGTTGCACCACCTGCCCGGGACCTACCACGGCTTCGACGGTTTCGCGGCCGCCGTGTCCCGGCGCGCGTTCGCCGCGCAGGTCGACGCGGTGCGCCGCGCTCTCACCTGACGATTGAGGGCGGCTGATCGACCTCTGGACACCTCTGAGGGGCAAGTGATTTGATGACTTAATCACTAGCCCCGAGGTGGCGATGAGCAGCGACGTAACCCGACCGAACCTGTCCGACGCGCTGACGGAACAGGTCCTCGAGCTGATCCGCGAAGACGGTCTGGGGCCGGGGGACCGGCTCCCCTCGACCCGTGAGCTGTCCCGGCGTTTCGCGGTGACCGTCCCGACGCTACGAGAGGCGCTGCGGCGACTGGAGGTCACCGGCGCGATCCTGATGCGGCACGGGTCGGGAATCTACGTGGGCGCCGACCTGGAGCGGGTGGTGCTGCCCAATCCCAACGTCCGGGAGCTGCGCGGCGAAAGGCTGGTGCAGCTCCTGGAGACGCGCCTGCTGATCGAGCCGCAGGCGGCCGAGCTCGCCGCCCGCCGCGCCACGCCCGACGCGGTGACCCGGATGCGGGTCGTCCTCGCCGAGGCCGGCCGGCATCTTCGCGGCGAGGACGCGGAGCTGCATGCCGCGAACATCACCTTCCACCGCGCCGCGGGTCTGGCCGCCGGCAACGGTGTGCTCGCCGAGGTGCTCGACTCGCTGCTGTCGGTGCACGCGCTGGAGCAGCGGGAGATCCTGCGGCTCTTCGACGATCGGGCCCGCGACTTCGAAGAGCACACCGTGATCCTCGAAGCGATCGAGCGGGGGGACTCCGAAGCAGCGCGCGACCTGATGCGCCGACATCTGGAGGACGTGAAGTCCGTCATCGAAAAACGCCTCACCCCCTGAATCAGGAGACGTCATGATGAGAATCCGTGGGCTGCGGACAGCCGCCTTCTGCGCCGCCGCGACGGTGCTCGCGACCGCCGGCTGTTCCGGCGGGTCGGCGAAGAAGACCCAGCTGAACCTCTACAACGACAAGAACGCCTGGACCCCCTACTTCAACGACGTCGGCGCGCTGTCGAAGCAGCAGATCGGATTGGGCATCAAGCCGGTCGGTTACTCCGACGAGCCGACCTATGACGCCTTCATCAAGGCGTCCTTCCGCACCAAGGTCAAGCCGGACCTGTTCACCTGGCAGACCGGGTCGAAGCTGCAGGACATCGTCGACCTGAAACAGGTCGCCGACACCTCGGCGATCTGGCAGCAGGCGATCAAGAACGGCGATCTCAGCCAGGACGTCGAGAAGTACTTCACGATCGGCGGCAAGCAGTACTGCGTGCCCACCAACGTCGCCTACTGGGGCATGTTCTACAACAAGAAGATCTTCGGGAGGTACGGGCTGAAGCCGCCCGCCACCTGGAACGACCTCATCAAGATCGCGGACACGCTGAAGCAGCACGGACAGAAGGCGTTCTTCACCCAGTCCACGCCGAACCTGTTCACCTTCACCTGGTTCCAGCAACTGCTGGCCGGCTCCGACCCCACGCTGTACGACCGCCTCTCCACCGGCCAGGCCAAGTACACCGACCCCGGCGTGGTGGCCGTGATGACGCGCTGGAAGTCGATGATGGACGCCGGCTACTTCAGCGACCCCGGGGACACGAGCGATCCCGGCGACGTGTTCAAGAACGGCAAGGCCGCGATGGTCAATTACGGCACGTTCTTCGCCACCAGCCTGACGCAGCGCGGTATGAAGCCCGGCTCGGACTACGGCTTCTTCGTGATCCCGAGCGTCAACCCGTCGCTGCCCAAGACGCCGCTGATCTTCGAGACGGGTCCGTTGTGCTCGCTCACCAAGGCCGCCGACCCGGAGGCGAACAAGAAGTTCCTGAACTGGTGGGTCACGCCGGCGGCGCAGGAGAAGTGGTCGGCCTCGCGTGGCGACGTGTCCGCCAACCCGAAGGTGAAGGTGGCGAATCCCGAGTTCGCCCCGGTCTCCAAGGATGCGGGCACCGGTAAGTACCAGCTGGTCCAGCGGTACTTCGAGGCGACCCCGGCACCGATCCTCACGGCCGCGCTCGACGGGTTCAGCGGGTTCCTCGCCAACCCCGGCTCGTACATGAAGGTCCTGCAGACCATCCAGAAAGCCGCGGACGGCTACTGGAGTGAGCACAAGTCCGGGAGCTGACGGCGTGGCGGCTCGTAAGGCGCCGCTGCTCGGCCGGCTCAGGATCGGATATGTCTCGCCTGCCGTGCTGTTCGTCGCCGTCCTGCTCTACCTGCCGTTTCTGTGGACGGCCTACCTGAGCCTGACCAGGTACGACGGGTTGACCTCGCCGGAGTTCGTCGGTCTGAAGAACTTCGGCGACCTGCTCGACGACCCGGCGCTGCTCACGTCCGTACGCAACACGCTGCTCTGGGTCGTCGGCACCCTCCTGCTGCCGGTCGGGCTCGGTCTGCTGGTCGCGGTCCTGTCCTATGACCTGAAGGGCGGCACCTGGTACCGGTTGCCGTTCATGCTCCCGTACGCACTGTCCGGCGCGGGCCTCGGCCTGGTGTGGAGCTTCATCCTCACCAAGGACGGTGTCGCCAACCAGCTCCTGGGCGCACTCGGCCTGCCGGGCGGGCACACGTCGTTCCTGCAGTACGGGCCGGGCAACACCATCGCGATGGTGCTGGTCTGGACGTGGCAGCAACTCGGCGTGAACACGCTGCTGTTCGTCGTGGGCCTGCAGTCGATCCCGAAGGCGCCGATCGAGGCCGCCAGGATCGACGGTGCCTCCGGCTGGCAGCTGTTCCGGCACATCATCTGGCCGCTCATGCGACCGCTCACCATCGTGGTGGTCGGTCTCGCGCTGGTGGCGAGCCTGAAGACGTTCGACATCGTGTGGGTGCTGACCCAGGGTGGCCCGGGCAGGTCGTCGGAGACCCTCGGCGTGACGATGTACCGCGACACGTTCGTGGCGAACGACTACGGCTACGGCTCCGCGGTCGCGGTGTTCCTCACCGTCGTGACCGGCCTGGCGTCGTTCATCTACCTGCGTTCTCAGCTCCGGAAGGAGGACGCCCGTGCGTAGGGTGATCCTGGTCCTGCTCGGGCTGGTCTGGCTGCTGCCGACTTACCTCCTGGTGGTGAACGCCTTCCGGCCCGCCACCACCTACGATCCGGCGAAGGCGTGGCGGCCCCCCGGTCACCTCGCGATCTGGGGCAACGTCGCGAAGGCGTGGCACAAGGCCGATCTCGGCGCGAGCCTGGGCAGCACGGCGCTGTACAGCGTCGTCTCACCGGCCATCGCGTTGATGATCGCGGCGCTGGCCGGATACGGCATCGTCGTGCTGCGGATCCGCGGGGGATTCTGGTGGTTCATGCTGATCTTCGGCGGCACGATCATCCCGAACCAGATGCTCCTGATACCGCTCTTCATCCGGTACAGCGACGCCAACCTGTACGACCACCGGCTCGGGATGATCATCATCTACACGGCGATCAGCGTGCCGCTGGCCGCGTTCGTCATGCGCAACTTCTTCACCGGAGTGGCGTTCTCGATCTTCGAGGCGGCGCGGATCGACGGAGCCTCCACGTTCAAGATCTTCTGGCGGATCTATCTGCCGCTGTCACGGAGCGCCCTGGCGGCGATCTTCATCCTCGAGTTCACCTTCATCTGGAACGACCTCCTGCTCGGCCTCACGCTGACCCAGACCAAGAGCGTGCGGCCGGTGATGACCGCCCTTGCCGCGCTGCAGACCGACGTGTACGCGGGCACCCCGATCCCGATCGGCCTGGCCGCCGGGCTCGTGGTCTCGCTGCCCACGGTCGTGCTCTTCCTCGCGACCCAGCGGCTGTTCGCCAAGGGGCTGACGCTCGGCCAGGTATGACCAAGGAAAGGAAACCATGACCAGCCGGTTGCTCCAGGCGAGCCTGGGATCTCCCGACTATGACGGGATCCGGGACGCGCTCAGGCAGGACACCTCGACCCCGGTGCTCTCGGTCCGCGGCTTCGACGTGCGCGCCGACGTGCCACCGCTGTTCCGCCGCGACGATGCCGGACGCCTGCTGCAGGCGGTGCGCGTCACCGTCACCGGGCAGGTTCCCGGCGGCCTGGAATTCGTCCTCACCGACGGAGACACGCAGGTGTCCTCGGGGACCGGCGGCACCCTGTTCGTGCCCGAGGTCGCCGAGCCGCACCGCTTCACGCTGGAGGTACGCGACGGCGCCGGCCTCGTCGGCGCCGCGCCCGTCACCGTCACCCCGCAGCGCAAGTGGAACGTGTTCGTCGTCCACCACTCCCACCTCGACATCGGCTACACCGACCCGCAGGGAACGGTGCTCCGCCACCACCTCGACTACGTCGACGCCGCGCTGCGGCTGGCCGCCGAGACCGAGGACTGGCCGGACGACGCGCGGTTCCGCTGGACGGTCGAGTCGTCGCTGCCGGCGTTGAGCTGGCTGGCGGCACGGCCCGCCGAGTCGGTGGCCGACTTCGTGAGACGGGTCCGTGAGGGCTCGATCGAGGTGACCGCGTTCCCGTTCCAGCTGCACACCGAGGCGTGCTCGACCGACGAGCTGTACCGCCTGCTCCGGCACGTCGGCGACCTGCGTGACCGGTACGGCATCGAGACCCGCTCGGCCATGCACACCGACGTGCCCGGCGCCGTCGTCGGCGTCGTCGACGCCCTGACCGCGGCCGGCGTGCGCTACCTGGCCGCCGCGCACAACTGGGCCGGCCGCTCGGTGCCCTACCTTGTGGGCGGTGACCGGCTGTCCCGGCCGTTCCGCTGGCGCGCGCCGAGCGGCCGGGAGCTCATCGTGTGGTTCACCGACACGCCGCACGGCATGGCGTACATGGAGGGCAACACCGTCGGGCTGGTGGACGGGTACGACCTGGCGCTCGACCTGCTTCCGCGATACCTGGACTCGCTGGCGCACCGCCCGTACCCGTACGGGCCCGGGACCTTCGGCTGGCTCGGCCCGGACGTGCCCAAGGACCCGTACGAGCTGGACGCCGTGCACCTTCGCGTGCAGGGCGCGCACGCCGACAACGCCGGGCCGAGCATCGTGCCGGCGCGGATCGCGCGGCGCTGGAACGAGGAGTGGGCGTATCCGCGGCTGCGGATGGCCACCAACACCGACTTCTTCGCCCACATCGAGGAGCACCACGCCGATCGCCTTCCGGTCCACGAGGGGGACTGGACGGACTGGTGGGCCGACGGGCTGGGCTCCGGCGCCCGTCCGCTCGGTTACGTGCGGCGTGCGGAGAGCACGCTGCGCGCCGCCGAGACCGTGAACGCCATGGCCTACACGCGCGACGGGGAAGAAGGCCGCGAGGTCACCGAGGCGGTCGACGCGGCATATGACAAGGCCGCGACGTTCAACGAGCACACCTGGGGCGCCGCGAATCCGTGGGAGGACGCCGAAGACGGCGTCGACTCCGGCGGCCTGCAGTGGACCCGCAAGTCCGCGGTCGGCTACGCGACCTACGATGACGCGGCCGACCTGCTCCACGCGGGGACGCGGCGGCTCGGTGCGAGCTGCGCCGCCGGACCGGGCGCGCTCGCCTCGTTCCTGGTCGTCAACACGGGCACCGCCGAACGCACCGACGTCGTCACCGCCTTCCTGCCGCGCGACGTGGTGCCTCTGGACGTGCCGGTGGCGCTGGTCGACGCGCGGACCGGCGAGCGCGTGCCGCACCACGAGGCCGTCGTCGACCCCGACGACTGGCCGAGCCGTCCCATCGGCCGCAACCTCGAGGCGGTGATCTCCGGCGTTCCGGGGATCGGCCACGTCCGGCTGGACGTGGTCGGCGCCGACGAACCGGCACCGGCGGCCACCGAGCTCGACAACGCCGGAATCATCGAGAACGAGTTCTACCGGGTGGAGTACGACATCCGGGAGGGGTTCCTCCGGTCGATCTTCGACAAGGCCGCCGGCCGGGAACTGGTCAACTCGGACGCGGTCGCCGGCTTCGGCCAGTACATCTACGACAGATACGCCACGGCTCCGCACTTCAACCACCTGTCCGGGCACGTGCCCGCGTCCGACAAGACGTTGCTCGGCGACCGGGCGATCGGCACGGGTGCCGTGATCACCAAGGCCGAGCGCACGGCCGCCGGCGAACGCCTGGTGGTGGAGGCGAACGGCAAGGGCGTCGACTGGATCCGCACGACGATCGAGCTGCCCGCCGGGGTCGCGCGCCTCGACGTGCGTATCCAGCTCGCCAAGCAGGGCAATTCTGGCAAGGAGGCGGTTTTCTTCGCCTTCCCGTTCGCGGCGTCCGGACCACCGGCCGCCTGGGAGCTGACCGGCGGTGTCGGCGGTGCCGACATCGCCCGCGTCCCCGGGTCCGCGACCCACATGCTGCCGATCCGGCACTGGATCGCCTTCCAGGACCGGGACCTGTCGGTGGCGTGGGCGACGCTGGAGGCTCCGCTGGTCCAGCTCGGCACGATCCACATGCCGTACGCGCCGTTCCCGCCGACGCTCGACCGCGAACCGGGCACGATCTACTCCTGGGCCCTGAACAACATCTGGGACACCAACTTCCCCTCCCAGCAACAGGGGGAGACGACCTTCCGGTACTCCATCACCTCGGCGACCGGCGTGCCCGCGGCCCGCCTCGGCGCCGCGGCCGCGGCCGGCCTGACCGATCCGCTGATCGCGGTGCTCGCCACCGGCTCGGCCGCGACGGCTCCGGCGGGCGAACTCGTGACGGTCGACGAGCCGGACGTCCTCGTCACCTCCGTGGGCCGTTCGCGCCACGGTGAGGACCTCGTCGTGCGGCTCCAGTCGCTGGCCGCCGATCCGGTCGAGGCCGAGCTGCGCGTTCCCGGGCTCCGGCAGGCGCATGAGAGCGCCGGCCTCGAACAGGACACGCGAGAGCTCCGCGTCCGCGACGGCGCCGTCCGGGTCTCCATACCGGCACGCGGAGTCGCGGCCGTCATCGTGAAGCTTGAGGGAGCCGAGTGAAGATCTCCGATATCCGGGCCACGACGGTCGCCGTCCCCCTGGAGGCACCGCTGCGCCACAGCAACGGTGCCCACTGGGGCCGGTTCGTTCGCACGATCGTCGAGGTCGAGGCCGACAACGGCCTGGTCGGACTCGGCGAGATGGGCGGCGGAGGAGAGAGCGCCGAAGCCGCGTTCCGCGCGCTGTCGCCCTACCTCGTCGGCCATGACCCGTTCGAGCTCGAGGCGCTCCGCTTCAAGATCGCCAACCCCACGGCGTCGCTCTACAACAACCGGGTCCAGCTGCTCGCCGCGATCGAGTTCGCGTGTCTCGACCTGATCGGCCAGCAGTTCGGCGTGCCCGTGTACGACCTGCTCGGGGGGAAGGTCCGGGACACGGTCCCGTTCGCCTCGTACCTGTTCTACCGCTACCCGGACCCGCGGCACGGCGCCGCGGAGGTGCGCACACCCGAGCAGCTCGCCGCGCACGCGGTGGCGCTCAAGCGGGCCCACGGGTTCACCGTGCACAAGTTCAAGGGCGGCCTGTACCCGCCGGAGTACGAGCTGGAGTGCTACCGCGCCCTGGCCGCGGCCCTGCCGGAGGACCTGCTCCGCTACGACCCCAACGGCGTGCTGAGCCTCGCCGAGGGCATCCGCTTCGGCAAGGCGATCGAGGGGCTGAACAACGACTACCTCGAAGACCCGGTGTTCGGGCTGGAGGCGATGCGGGAGGTGCGCGGCCGGGTCCGCGTCCCGCTCGCCACCAACACGGTCGTGGTCAACTTCGAGCAGCTCGCCAGCAACGTCCTGCGCCGTAGCGCCGACGTGGTGCTGCTCGACACGACCTTCTGGGGCGGCATCCGCCCGTGCCTGAAGGCCGCCTCGGTGTGCGAGACGTTCCACCTCGGCGTGTCCGTGCACTCCTCGGGTGAACTGGGCATCCAGCTCGCCACCATGCTTCACCTCGGCGCGGTGCTGCCGAATCTCACCTATGCCGCCGACGCGCACTACCACCATCTGATGGATGACGTCATCGTGGGCGGGAGGTTCCGCTACCGGGACGGACGGATCGCCGTCCCCGAAACGCCGGGCCTCGGCGTCCGCCTCGACCGCGACAAGGTCGCCGAGTACGCGGAGCTCTATCGCGAACTCGGGCCCTACCCGTACGACCGCGATCCTTCCCGCCCCGGCTGGTACCCCCTCGTGCCCAACGACCGCTGGGACGACCCGGCCGCCGAGCTCGCCCCCATCGACTGAGCCCGCCGGGCCGCCGCGAGGCGGCGGCCCGGCCGCCTGTCACGGGGCGAGGTCGAGGGCGGTGATGTGCCAGCGGCCGAGGTTGGCGGTGAAGGCCGTGTCTCCCCGGAAGGCGATGTTGGTGGGGTGACAGAGGGTGTGGGCGGTCGGGTCGTGGGCGACGGTCTCGACGCGGCCGTCCGGCCGCAGCCGGAGCACCTGGCTCGGCTCGTAACAGGCCACGTACAGCAGGCCGTCCGGACCGAAGGCCAGGCCGTCCGGCACGGTGCCCGGCAGGGTGGCGACGACGGTACGGGCCCCGGCGGTGCCGTCGGGCCGGATCTCGATCCGGCTGACCCCGGGCAGGAACGACTCGGCGACGTACAACGCCTCGTCCGGCAGGAGTGCCAGGCCGTTGGCGAAGTTCAACGGTTCGGCGAACCACACGGCGCCGGTGCCGTCGGGGTCGAACCGAAAGACCGGCGGCCCGGGCTCGTCGGCCGGATAGCTGTCGGACACGTACAGCCGGCCGGCCGGGTCGAACACGGGAAAGTTCGGGTTGCGGAACCGGTGCCCGTCCGCGCCGTCGGCGAATGACGACAGCTCGCCCGAGGCCAGGTCGAGGCGGAACACCGCACGGTGCGCGATGTCGCAGGCGTACAGCGCCGTCTCGGCCGGGTCGAAGGCGATGCCGAGCACGAACCCGTCCGTGGAGGCGACCTGTTCGGCCGATCCGCCGTCCGGGGCGATGCGGATGAGCTGGCCGGCCTCGCCTCCGCACCAGACGCTGCCGTCCGAGTGCACCGCGACGCCCTCGGGGTGGTCGAGACGGGGCGTCGTGAAGATTCCGTCGTAGAAGACGCGCATTCAGTCCTCCGGGAGGGCGGCGGGGTTGCGGGCGAGCAGTCCGCCGTCGACCTTGTGTTCGGCGCCGGTGATGAACGACGAGCGCGGGCCGGCCAGGAAGGCGACGACCTCGGCCACCTCTTCGGGCCGCGCGACCCGGCCGAGCGGATGCGCCCGCCCCCACTCGGCCACCTGCGCGTCCTGGCTTAGTTCGCCGCGGAACCTGTCGGCCGCCCAGCGAAGCATCGGCGTGTCCACCGAGCCCGGGCAGACGACGTTGACGCGAATCCCGTCCGGCGCGTGGTCGAGTGCCATCGCCCGCGTCAGCCCGTTGATCGCGGCCTTGCTCGCGGTGTAGGCCGCGACCCGCGTCTGCGAGGCGAACGCCTGCACCGATGACATGTTGACGATCGATCCGCCGCCGCGTCTGCGCAGCTCGGGCACTGCCGCCTTGCAGACCAGGAAGATCCCTTTCAGGTTGACGGCCAGGACCTCGTCCCACAACTCCTCGGTCGTGTCCTCGACCGTGCCGTAGCGCTGGATGCCCGCGCAGTTCGCGACGATGTCGAGGCCGCCGAACCGGGACACCGTCTCCGCCACGAGGTCGCGCATCTGGCCGGCGTCGGTGACGTCGGCGACGACGCCGTGCACTCCGTCGCCGGCCGGGCCGGGTTCCCGGCCGCAGTACACGACGGCCGCGCCGTCGTCGGCGAGCCGTTCGACCACGGCCCGGCCGATGCCGAGCGACCCACCCGTCACCAGTGCGACCTTGCCGTCGAGTGGCTTCATCTCTCCTCCAGCACCGTCGCCCGCAGCGACAGGGTCCGGTCGCCGCCGGCCGGCACCCGCAGTGCCGACCCGTTCTCCACCGCCTCGGCCAGCCCGTTCGTCGGGAAACTCGAGAACGGTTCGAGCCCGACGACATAGGCCTCGCCCCACCAGGGGTAGTCGCGCCACGCGCCCAGTTCCTGCCACATCCACACGTACGGCAGGACCTTCGCGTCCCATTCCACCCTCAGGGCGTCCGCGATCTCGTACCACCCTTCGGCGAAGCCGGTCAGGTAGACGATGTCGCTCGGCGTTCCCGGTTCGGGCACGACGCCGAGGTCGGTGGTGCCGTCGGGCATCGGCCAGGGCCCGGCCTCGCGTACGCGCCGCTCGGGTGGGTTGATCGCGGTCTCGTGCGGGATCACGCGCACGCCCTCAGGCATACGGATCTTCGCGCCGGGGCGCAGGAACGGCGCGCCGAAGACGATGTGATGGCCCCACATGGCGTCCAGGTCCACGCCGGACTCGTTGCGCAGTTCCTCCTCCAGCACCAGCGTGGGCTCGCCGGACACGAGCCGGAAGGTCTTGGCCAACCGGAACGGAAGGCGCCGCGTGCGGACCGTCAGCCGTACGGCGACCTGGTCCGGATCGTCGTCGACGATGACCGCGTCCCAGGGAAGTCCCGCGACCTCGCCATGCTGGGCGAGGGCGGCACCGCGGTAGGTGGACGGGGCGCCGCCGTTCGGGAAGACCTCCTGCCATCCGCCTTCGTACTGGTCGTGGAAGAGTGCCGCGTCGTCGGCGGCACCACCTGCGACGTCGCGCGGATCACGCAGGCCGCGCGGCGCGAGCCAGGCGAAGTCGACGTCACGGGGTTTGTGGCAGAACTCCACGACGTCCCCGCCCTTGTCGGCCAGGACGGTCACCCGCAGCAGTTCGTTCTCCAGCACGATGGCCCGCAGACCCGCGAGGGTGATCTCATGAATCCGGCAGCGCCAGTTACGCCGGTACATCAGCCGAACGCCAGGTCCAGGAAACGGGCCCGGTAGATGCCGGCGTTCGCGTACAGGTCCGTCGGCTCAAGACTGTTCACGTTGTAGGAGACGACCAGGTCACCGTGGGGACGCGCGATCTCCGGGTGTGCGTGGGCGTTGTACGTGAACACATTGGCGTCATGGTAGGTGCCGTCCGGGCCGGTCTCCGGGGTCGAGTAGACGTGCGTCCTGTCGACGAACGGACCGTAGGGAGTGCACGAGTAGTAGGCGACGATCTCGTTGCCGAGCCGTTGCGTGGTGTCGTGGGTGACCAGTACGTAGACCCTGCCACGCCGGCTCACGCTGTACTCGTTGGCGACGCCGTCCATCACCGGGACGGAATCCTGCTCGGACGTCGACCACGTGCCGTTCCCGGCGTAGTACTCCCATGGGCCGAGCAGGCTCTCGCCGCGCACCCGGGCGATGTGCATGTACTTGGTCGCGTCGTGATCCTCGACGCCGTAGACATAGGTGTAGTCGCCGTCACGCCGTAGCGCCGACGCCCAGGCGACCTGCCGGCCCGACGGCAACGGGGTGACGCTGAGCGGCTTTGACAGGTGCTTTTGCGAGAATCGGGCGACGACGTTGCGGCTCCAGCGCCAGTCCCAGGTCCCCGGGCCGAACCGCTCGTACTCCTGGTAGGTCACCTCCACCTTGTCGCCCGCGACCGTGGCGTCCCCGGCCCAGTACCAGTGGTCCTTGTCCGGCGGCGGCAGGAGGGCCGTCGGGTTCTTCGCGGTGCCGCCGTGCTCGGTCGTCAGGCGGTCGCCCTGCTGGAGGATGAAGCTGTTGTTGATGAACGGGGTGGTGCCGCCGTCGTCGACCGTCGGCGGTCGTGTGCCGTCCGCGTTCACCCGGCCGAGAAAGGTGTCGGAGTAGATCCAGAGGTCTCGGCCGTCCCGGAGCCTGACCGAGTACGTGCCGTCGGCGCCGGTCCAGTCATCCAGCCGGCGGTTGCTGTTGCCGTAGTTCGTGAACAGGCCGGTCAGCCGGGCGTCCGGCCGTACGGAGCGCAGCTTCGGCGCGGGTACTCCGGCGCAGACCTGCTGCTCGGCGGCGGGAGCGGCGGCCTGAGCGGCCACGGGAGCGACCGGGCCCAGCGCGAGCAGGCCGGCGACGATTGCGGGGACGAGGGGCGTCGACGATCTCAACCGAGTCTCCTGAGGATTAGGGGGATCCTTGGCAAGAGGTCAAGTCATTAGATCAGTTCGCCTCACTGTTTTCCAGAGGTGGAGCGACGGACGCCTCCTGAGACAAAACCGGCGCGTACGCCATCATCGGTACATGGAACAGCAGCAACCGGTCCCACCCGACCAGTGGTACGTGTTGGTCGAGGAGAAGGTCACCAAGGGGCAGTCCATCTCGTGGTCCCTGACCGCGACGCACCCGGCCGGGCCCGATGTCGGGCAGGCCCGCCGCCTCGCCGCCGAGGCCGCGCTGACGCACCGGCCGAAGCACCCGAGACGAGTCAGGGGCCGGCAGGTGTTCCAGACCGGCCCCGACAACTGGCTGGTCGTCGCCAGGGGCGCACAGGAGGACCACCACTTCCGCGTCTCGGTCGGCCTCCTCACCGCCGTCACGACGACCTGATCCCTGAAACGGCACCACGTCGATGCGGTCCGTGGCCCCCCGAACCGGGATGCGGGTGCCGTTGCGGTATGAGGATTCCTCGGCCCGATATGACGGGTTCTCCTGATACTTAGACCGAGGAGCGGGCGGTGGCCGGAGCGACCGGGCGCCGACGCTGGATCAGCGGTTGGAGATCGACGGGCACGGCGTGTCCTTCGTGTCGGCCGTGGCCCCGGCGCCCCCGACCGCTGGCGGCCAAGGCGGACCGGAACGGGAATCGGATCGACCTCCTGTCGCCCAGGTCGATCCGCTGGGGCACACGACACGGTCGGAATGGGACCGCCACGACCGGCTGCTGAGCCGCACCGACCCGCTCGGCCGCACTACGCGGTACGACCGTGACGAGGCCGGGAACCGCGACGTCTTCGGGCGGACGGCGGCCGTCACCGACCCGGCCTGGCGCACTATGCCCTCGGGAGCGACCGAACACTGGCGGTACGACGCCGAGGGCAACCTCGTCGAACACGTCGACGCCGCCGGGCAGATCTCTTCCCGCACCGACAACGCCGCCCACACCGTCCGGTGCCGACGCGACGTGGACCTACGACCCGTTCGGGCACCGCGTTCACCACCTCCGCGAAGGTGGGGATTTCACGGAACGGGGTTCAGCTCGCTCACGACGCTCAACGGCTCTGCTGGGGCCGCTGACGCCGACGGCGGCAAGGTCCCCTGTCGCCGGAGCAGAGGTGTGGCCGAGGTAACTACGATCAGTAGTACTACAGCCGGTAGTATTACGACGAGACGTAGTACTACACGCCGTAGTAGTTAGATGGGGGCCGCGGAATGAATCCGCTCGACATCGCCCGGTGGCAGTTCGGGATCACCACCGTCTACCACTTCCTCTTCGTCCCCCTGACGATCGGGCTCTCCGCCCTCGTCGCGGGGCTGCAGACGGCGTGGGTGCGTACCGGCAAGCCGCACTACCTGCGTGCCACCAAGTTCTGGGGCAAGCTCTTCATGATCAACTTCGCCATGGGCATCGTGACGGGCATCGTGCAGGAGTTCCAGTTCGGGATGAACTGGAGCGCCTACTCCCGGTTCGTCGGCGACATCTTCGGGGCGCCGCTCGCGATCGAGGGCCTGCTCGCCTTCTTCGTCGAGTCGACCTTCCTCGGCCTGTGGATCTTCGGCTGGCACCGGCTGCCCAAGCGGATCCACCTCGCCTGCATCTGGATCGTCTCGGTCGGGACCCTGCTGTCGGCGTACTTCATCCTCGCCGCCAACTCCTGGATGCAGCACCCGGTCGGCTACCACCTCGACACCGCCACCGGCCGCGCCCGGCTCACCGACTTCTGGGCCGTGCTGACCAACTCGACCATGCTCGTCACCTTCCCGCACACGATCACCGCCGCCTTCGTCACCGCCGGCCTGTTCGTCGTCGGGGTCAGCGCCTGGCACCTGGCCCGGGGTCGGCACGTCGAGGTCTTCCGGCCGTCGCTGCGGATGGCACTGGTCGTCACGTTCGTCGCCGCGCTCGGCGTCGCGATCACCGGCGACCTGCAGGGCAAGGTCATGACGGAGCAGCAGCCGATGAAGATGGCCGCCGCAGAGGCGCTGTACACCACCGAGCGGCCCGCCTCCTTCTCGATCTTCACCGTCGGCACGCTCAACGGAGGCCGCGAGATCTTCAGCGTCAAGGTGCCCGGCGTGCTGTCGTTCCTGGCCACCGGCCACTTCGACGGCAAGGTGCTCGGCATCGACGACGTGCAGGCCGCCGAACAGGCCAAGTACGGCGCGGGCGAATACCGGCCGATCATCCCGATCGCGTACTGGAACTTTCGGATCATGGCCGGCATCGGGTTCCTCACCGCGGGCATCGCCCTGCTCGGCCTGTGGCTCACCCGGCGCGGGCGGCTCCCCGCGAACCGCTGGGTGTGGCGGGCCGGCGTGGTCTCGCTCACCCTGCCGTTCATCGGCAACTCGGCCGGCTGGATCTTCACCGAGATGGGCCGCCAGCCGTGGTCGGTGTACGGGGTGCTGAAGACGTCCGCGAGCGTTTCGCCGGGCGTCGGCGCGACCTCGATGTTCGTCTCGCTCCTGTCGCTGACCGTCCTGTACGGCGTGCTCCTCGTGATCGAGACGCGGCTCCTGGCCAAGTACGCCAAGGCCGGTCCGCCCACGGAGGAGGAAGCCCTCGGCGGGGACGACAGCGCCGAACCGTCATTCACATTCGCCTACTGAGAGAGGAGGGCGCGTCATGGCCGCCACGACCGTCTGGTTCATCATCATCGCCTTCCTGTGGACCGGCTACTTCTTCCTGGAGGGCTTCGACTTCGGGGTCGGCGTCCTGCTGCCGGTGCTCGGCCGCAGCGACGCCGAACGCAGCGTGCTCCTCGGCACGATCGGCCCGGTCTGGGACGGCAACGAGGTGTGGTTCATCGTCGCCGGCGCGGGCACCTTCGCCGCGTTCCCGGAGTGGTACGCCACGCTGTTCAGCGGCTTCTACCTGCCGCTGCTGGCGATCCTGCTCGCGCTGATCGTGCGCGCCGTCGCGCTGGAGTACCGCGGCAAACGCGAGGACAAGGCCTGGCGCCGCCGCTGGGACCGGGCGCTGTTCTGGGGCAGCCTCGTACCGGCGTTCCTGTGGGGCGTGGCGTTCGCGAACCTCGTCCGCGGGGTGCCGCTGAACGCCGCCCACGAGTACGCGGGGACCGTGGTGGACCTGCTCAACCCGTACGCGCTGCTCGGCGGGCTCGCGACGCTGACGCTCTTCCTCCTGCACGGCGCGGTCTTCGTGGCGCTCAAGACGACCGGCGAGGTGCGGCGGCGGGCCAATCGGGCCGCGCGCCTCGCGGTGGCCGTCGCGATCGTGGTCGGCGGGGCGTTCCTGCTGCTCACCCAGTTGCTGTACGGCAAGCCCGCCACCTGGCCGGCCGTCGCGGCGGCGGCCCTCGCGCTGGTCGGCGCGGCGCTGGCGAACGCACGGGGCCGCGAGGGCTGGGCCTTCGCCGGCACCGGCGCGGCCATCGTGCTCGCCGTCGTGACGATGTTCCTCGCGCTGTTCCCGCACGTCATGCCGTCCACGATCGCCGCGGCGAACGGGCTCACCACGGCCAACGCCGCCGCCTCGCCGTACACGCTGAAGATCATGACGATCGTCGCGCTGGCGATCACCCCGATGGTGCTGCTCTACCAGGGCTGGACCTACTGGGTGTTCCGTC
>NZ_JBHLZP010000123.1:0-30298 GCF_042429965.1 Actinoallomurus acaciae | reverse complement strand
CGCCGCCGTGTTCGTCGGCACCGCCCTCGCGACGGTCGCGGGCGTGCCCGCGATGAACGCCATCGCGACGGCGTTCGGATGGCGTGCCGCCGCGGTGGTCATCGCACTGGCCGCGCTGACGGCGGCCGCGACCGCCGCCAGATGGCTTCCCGCCATGGCGGCGCCGGAGTCGCGCTCGCCGGCCGCGGCATCCGCTCCGGCCGACGACGGGCGGGCCGTGCTGGCGATCAGCGTGGCGACACTGGCCATGGTGACCGGTTACTTCGCGGTCTACACCTACATCACGCCGATCCTGACGCACGCCGGCCTGCGATCCCAGCAGCCGGTCGTGCTGGTGGCGCTGGGCGTCGCGGGCCTGCTCGGCATCATCGCGACCTCACGTGCCGTCGACGCCCATCCCTGGGCCACGCCGTTCGGCCAGTCGGCCTTCGTCGTGCTCGCGTTCGCCGGCGCGGTGCTCGTGGTCGACACGGCGCCGATGACGGTGGCGTGGCTGCTCCTCATGTCCGTGGCGTACGCCGGCCTCGGCGTGTCCTGGCAGGCGGGCATCCTCCGCGTCGCGCCCCGGTCGCCGGATCGCGCCTCGGCGGCATATGTCGTGGCGTTCCAGATCGGGATCACCGCGGGACCCGTACTCGGCGGCGTGCTTCGCGGGGCGTTCGGGATGGATCGTCTCCTCCTGGCGGCGGCCGCGCTGGCAGCGCTCAGCGCGGCCACCTACCCGGTCGTGTCGATGATCACGGTCAGGCACGCCGCCGCCGATTCGCCTCGACGGCGCGACCCGGATTCCGTGGGTCGTGGCCGGTGACCGAGGCGATTCGATCCGGTCGTTCACCATTTCGTTCGTCTGTTCATGGGAGACGCCAGAAGTCGCCGGTGAGGCCACATTCCTGAAGCAGTTCCTGGTTGTGGTCGCGTGTGTGCGGTGCGAAGTCCGGCCGCAGGCGGTCGCCGTACCAGGGGCGGGACAGCCGCCAGACCGTGGTGGCGTCGATCGTCTGGCCGCCTGTCACCTTCTCCGCGGTCGACCAGTCCTCGACATGGCCGCGGTCGCAGAACATTCGGATCATGGTGCAGGTGCCGACGACGTCGTCCCACCACTGGTCCGCCGGCTTGGGGAACCACACCGAGAGTTCCGCGGGCGGCGGCGTGGCAGGTCCGGCCGGCAACGACAGAGGGGTGCCACAGGCGGGGCATGCGGTGTCGATCCGGACATCGAGATCGAGGGCGGCGCTGATGCCGAACGAGTCCCACGCGCAGCCACCCCACCACCGCCGGTCGTCTCGTCCATCGCAAGGCGTCACCACGAAGGCCATCGGCCATGCGGAGAAGGGGTGGGCCATCCGCACCGAGTCTCCGTCCGGGGCCAGGACGAGAGCGTGCTCGTCCGCGAGCGTACGGAGCAGCTGCTGAGCGAGCGCCGGTGTAAGGCCCGTCTTCCGGGCGAGCTCCGCAACGGAGGGGGCACGCCCTTCGGCGGCGAACGTCCGGTAGACCACGTCCCGGATTACCCACGCGTCGGGAGCGCTCATGCGACGCCCCGTCCCGCCGCGAACGTACGGAAACCGGTCATCCCTGGATGACGCCGTACGACCACCTGCACGGGGTGAGCCGCCGACAGCCCCACCGACGACGCGCGGCATCCCCGGAACCCGGACACGCGCACCGCGGCCTCGACACGGTCGAACATCACAAACACTCCCTTTTCACCCGCCAACACCTGCGGAAACCGGCGAAGGCCATCGTCACCGTCGCGTGTCGCCATAGTTAACACAAAATGGCTCATCTGTCCTGAAGAATCTATTAACGACGATGTAGATACTGTTACTGGTTCTCAAGCGAGTGGAAGTCCAGTGCGTAAGTCCGAGCAGAAGGCAGCTCTCCCGCTTACCGCCACAGCGATGCTTGTCGAGTCTATGTCCGGCGGGGGCGGTGTCCTTCCAGAGCCCATCCTTCACGTGCGATAACTGGAGTGTTTGTCTGGCCCGACCGGGATTTCTTGCATATCGACTCTTGCCGGCCCAAGACCAACGGCTTGAGACGGCGCTTGCGCCGGGTGGCGGCGGACGGCGCGTAAGGCGCGGGTGCGTCAGACAGACATTGATGTTTGGCTGACGTGCTGACATGCTTGGCCGATGGGAATGTTCGACCGGGCGCAGCCCGATTCAAAGCACTACACCGCGCCAGGGTGCTCGGCGCACGGGCCTTGCCAGGCGCTGGGGGCGATGCGTCCGGAGGCGCGAGACGCGCAGCTGTCCCTGATCATCGGTCGTCGGCAGGACGGCGGGTTGGGGTCCGATCCGGTTGCCACTGATATCGGCGAGGGGCTGTCCGCCGTCCTCGTCGTCAAGGCCGGGCCACGCCGGCGCGGCGGCGCGCACGAGGCGGTGACCGTGGCCCACCATGCCGCAGCCCAGTGGGGCGCCGACCCCCGCGCGCTCTGGGGGCGCGCTCTGGCGAACATGCGTCAGGACAAGCTCAACATCCGGGCGTTCGACACCAACGTTGGCGTCAAGATGCACGTCGTGAACGGCACCGGCTGGCCCGCTGCCGGCCAGGCGCTGCGCACCGAGGAGGTGCTGGGCACCCCGCTGCCGAACGGCGCCATCGTCACCCTGCCCACCAACAACTCCTTCATCGCCCTGCCGATCCACTCGCGCCGGGCGCTCAACATGATCCCGTTCATGATGCAGACGAGCCGGCAGCTGATGAAGGGCGATCCGGCGCCGATGAGTGACGGTGTGTTCTGGTACTCCCACGGCCGCCTGGAATCGATGGGCGTCACCCTCAAAGGCGACAAGGACTTCAGCATGAGGTTCTCCGGCGCATGCAAACAGATGCTGGACTCCCTCCCGCAAGGCTGACCAGCCGCCCGCGCCGCCTTTCCGGACGGACGCTGACACGGGGCCGATCAACCGTCAGAAACCCACGGAAATCCCTTAGCGCGGGCCGTTAGGCTCTCTGCGTGTTCGGGAAGATGCCGGCGATGCCGGATCGGGTCCTGCCGGTCGGGAGATGGTGGCGGGCGCGTGGCCTGGTCGTGCGTGACGGTGCGCTGGCGGCGCTCTTCGCGGTCCTGGCGTTCACCCCCGGCGTGGCGCACGATGGGATGATCATGGCGGAGAACGCCCGCCGTCCCGTTGACGCGTTCGCTCTGGTGCTTCTGTTCGCCCAGTGCGTTCCCCTGGTCGTGCGCCGTATCCGGCCGGGGCTGTGTCTGGCGGTCATCGCCGCCGCGTTCGCGATCCACGAGATGTTCGGCTACCCGCCCACGTTCGCCAGCGAGGGGCTGATCGTCGCGCTCTACAGCGTCGGGGCGTACCAGGACCGCTTTCGCCGGGTTCCGGGCGTCGCCGGGATCGTCGCGTACGTCGTCCTCGCGGTCGTCGTGGCGGCTCAGGGCTCACCCGAGCGCCCGGCCGACTTCGTCGCGTTCTTTCTGATCGCCTATGTCGGCAGCTGGTCGGTGGGCGCCTGGATGCGGACGCGCGCCGGGCAGGAGGCCGAACGTCGGCGGCAGGCCGCCGGCGCGGCGATCGCGGAGGAGCGTGCGCGCATCGCCCGGGAGCTGCACGACGTGGTGACCCATCACGTGACGAACATGGTGATCCGGGCGGACGCCACCACGTTCCTCGCCGCCGACTCGCCCGAGCAGGTGGTGAGCGGCTTGGCCGAGATCGGCGAGACCGGCCGCCGTACGCTCGTCGAGCTGCGCTACTTCCTCGGCGTACTCGACCCGGTGGACGACGAGCCGGAGCGCGCGCCGGCGCTCGGGAGCCTGCGTGACCTGGTGGAGGAGACCCGTTCGACGGGACAGCCGATCGAGCTGAGCGAGGTGGGTGAGCAGGGGCCGATGACCCGCGGCGCCGAGCTCGCGGCGTATCGGGTCGTGCAGGAGTCGCTGACCAACGCCCTCAAACACGCGCCCGGCCGCCGTACGGTCGTCCGGGTCCGCCACGACGCGGCCGAGGTCGACATCGAGGTGAGCACGGATGGCTCCGGCGGCGCCGCGCCGCGCTCGGCCGACGGACGCGGGCTGACCGGGCTGCGCGAGCGGCTCAGCGTGGTCGGAGGCGAGCTGCGGGCCGGCGGGCGCCCGGACGGCGGCTTCACCGTGCACGCCCGCATCCCGGCGGGAGACGGACGGTGACCATGCCCGATCCGCAGGCGGAGGCGAGCCCGATCCGCGTCCTGGTCTGCGACGACCAGAGCATCATCCGGGCGGGCTACGTCACGATCATCGACGCCCAGCCCGGCCTGGAGGTGGTCGGTCAGGCGGAGGACGGCCGTACCGGGGTCGAGCTCGCCCGGCGGCTGCGCCCGGACGTGATGGTGATGGACATCCGGATGCCGTTGCTGGACGGCATCGCGGCGACCCGGCTGCTGGCCGGCCCGGACGTGGACGACCCTGTGAAGGTGCTGGTCGTGACGACGTTCAACCTCGACGAGTACGTCTACGATGCGCTCCGCGCCGGGGCCAGCGGCTTTCTGCTCAAGGACGCGCGGCCGCACGAGCTGGTGGCGGCCGTTCGTACCGTCGCGGCCGGTGAGGCGCTGCTGATGCCCGCCGTGACCCGCCGGCTGATCGGCCGGTTCGGCTCGCGGGTCCGCGCCGCGGAACGCCGATGGGACCCGGCCGAGCCGCTGACCGACCGGGAGCGTGAGGTGCTGATGCTGATCGCGCGCGGGCTGTCCAACGGCGAGATCGCCGAGGCCCTCGTGATCAGCCACGAGACCGTCAAGACGTATGTCTCGCGCATCCTGACCAAACTCGGTCTGCGCGACCGCGTGCAGGTAGTGGTCTTCGCTTACCAGAACGGCCTGGTCAGCGGGTACTGACCGGCGTCATCCCCCGAGCGTCGTCCCCCGAGCGAGCTACCCGGGTTGTCCACGTCGGCGCGATGATTCCCCGGCCTCGCCGTCCGTAGCGTTTCCGGCAGTTCGGCCTGCATCCGAGGCCGCGACCTAACGGAGGCCATCGTGAGGAAACGCGCCGATTCGACGGCGGAGCGGGTACGGCCCGAGCGGCAGCCCGGGCGGGGGCCGCGACCGGCATGGGTGCGCCTGATCGTGTTGCTGGTGCTGAGCGTGGTGGCCGACGGCGTCATCGGCTCGATCTACTCGGGCGTGCAGGGCAACGCCGTCGCGCTCCTGATCGTGGGAGTCCTGGCCGGGCCGCTCCTCGCCTGGCTCGTGCTGCTGGGGTACGCCGAAATGGTGCGCGTCCTCGAACGCCGTCAGGCGGGCGAGGTGGGCCGGCCCGGCGCGGTCGCCGAGGTACGCCGCGGGACGCTGCTCGGAATCGGGCTGTTCGCGATCACCATCGCGATCATCGCCGTCTTCGGCGGGTACGGCATCCACGGGTGGGGCAACCCCGCCGCCGCCATCGGCGCGTTCGGCATGACGTGCGCGGTGGCCGTCGCCGAGGAGGTGATGTTCCGCGGCGTGCTGTTCCGCATCGTCGAGGAGAAGACCGGCACGTGGGGCGCGATGGCGGTCTCCGCGATCCTCTTCGGGGGACTGCATCTGATCAACTCCGGCGCGACGCTCTTCGGCGCGGTCTCCATCGCCATCGAGGGCGGGCTGATGCTCGCCGCGGCCTACACCCTCACGCGTACGCTGTGGCTGCCGATCGGGCTGCACCTGGGCTGGAACTTCGCCGAGGGCGGCATCTTCGGGACCAACGTCTCCGGCTCTTCCGACCACACCCTGGGTCTGTTCAAGAGCACGGTGTCCGGCTCGTCGCTGCTGAGCGGGGGCGGCTTCGGTCCCGAGGCGAGCATCATCGCGCTCCTGGTCTGCGGCACCACGACGGTCCTGCTCCTGCGCCAGGCCCGGCGCCGCGGCCACATCCGCCGGCGTAAGGCGTCCGCCGCACCGACCCAGGCCTGAGGAATCTCCGAGGTTCCGTCGTCGGCGTCTCGCCCGGGATCGCCCCCCGGCCGATGCGGCCGTAAGCCCGCCGCTGCGGCGGCTACCTCCGCACCGGCATCGTCACCGACGACGGATGATCGCCGCCGGTGTAGATCGTCATCGGCCCGAGTGTCTTGACGCCGCCGTCCGGCTGCGGCGCCAGGTGAGGTACGTCGAAGCCCTCGACCGTCAGCCGCAGTCGGTGTCCGGGCCTGATGGCCGCACCTGTCGGGAAGATCTCCACGTCCACCGGCGCGATCGTGCCCGGCGGCAGGTCCTTCTTCGCCGACTTCAGGAACGGGTGCCAGGGCTGGATCATCCTGCCGTCCAGGTAGCGTGACCTCTTCTTGTCCAGCGCTCGCTGGGAGACGCTCTCCCAGCCGCCGGTGATCCGGTGGACGCCGCCGTCGGGCGCGACGTCCTCGACCGCCAGCGACAGCATGCCGTCGCCGGTGCTGGTCGAGACGTACAGGTGGGCGTTGATCGGCCCCTGGAGGCGCAGCGTCCTCGTCGCGGGCGCGGAGTCGAAGGTGAGTCCGGTGGCGTCGTTGAGCCGGTTGTCGCTCCAGCACGGCAGGTCGTCGAGCACCGCGCTCGTCAGGCCGCCGGTCCACTGGTCGGTCGAGCGCGTGCACAGGCCGCTGACCGGCAGCGGCTGGAGTGTCGACCTCCCCGAGGCCGCGGTGCCGGTGGTCAGGCCACCGGACCTGACCAGGGCGGTCGAGGACCCGGAGAGGTTGAAGGTCTTCGCGGACAGGTCGCTCGCGATCCACTTCTGCTTCCGCACCCATCTCTCGGTGCCCTGCTCGTAGTAGGTCACCGGCGCGATCTGGTCCAGGTGGGTGTCCAGCCCCATGATCCAGTGGTCGAACCAGCGGAGCTCGAGCTGGGCCAGCGACCCGTAGCCGGCGGCGCCGAACTCGGTGCCTCCGCCCGACCCGGCCTGGAGGTGGTTCCACGGCCCGTCGATGAACTTCACGGGTGTCCCGTTGCGCTGGATCCCCTCGAAGAGCAGGGGCTCGCCGCGCTGGAAGATGTCGTACTCACCGCCGATGATGAACGTCGGGACCGTCACCTTGTCGATGCGGGTGATCGGCTTGCGCCCCGCCCAGTACGGGCCGTCGTAGGCCACGTCCCCGCCCAGCGCTCCCGAGAGCACCTCCGGCAGGGTGCCGCCGACGCCGCCGGAGACATGGTCGACCGCCATGGTCAGGGCCGACTTCGGCTCCTTGAGGCTGAACGCGGGGGGAATCGCGCCGGCCGCGGAGACGAGCATGAACCACTGCGGCAGGAAACCCGCGTCCATCTCCCCGCCCGCGGCGGTGACGTCGCGGTAGGGGTCGGCGGCCGGCACCGTCGGGAAGATCGCCTTCAGTCCGGGCGGCTGCCGCTCGGCGGCGAAGAGCTGCTCGATGCCGAGGTAGGAGCCGCCCTGCATGCCCACCTTGCCGTTGCTCCACGGCTGCCTGTGCGCCCAGGTCACGACCTCGCCGGCGTCCTTGTTCTCCCTCGCGCCGAACGCGGACCACCGGCCCTCGGAGCTGCCCGTACCACGCGCGTCGACCCAGAGCTCCGCATAGCCACGGTCGACGAAGTAGTCGGCGGGGACGTTGGTGCCGAGGAGAGCGCCGCTGTTGGTACCGATCGGCAGCCGCTTGTTGTACGGCGTGATCGTCACCAGCACGGGCAGCCTCTGCCTCACCGCCTTGCCGTCGGCGGTCGCCGGGAGCGTGAGGTCACCGCGCAGGATCTTCCCGTCACTCATCCGGATCGCCAGGTCCTTGCGCGTCACGGTGTGGTGCCACTGCGCGGGTCGCGGTCTCCATCCGTCGGCGAGCGGTGCCGAGTCCGCTCGATCGGGCACCGCGGCAACGGACGCGAGCACCAGGGCAAGGACGGGCGGCAACATCAACGAGCGAGCGTTCACGGGATCCCCTGTGGATGCATTTACTACTGCTCCGTAGTAAATTGCTACGCGACCGTAGTAATTGTCAAGGGGCGCCCGCTCTCAGGACCGCTACCCTGTCCGGCGTGACGGAGGCAGAAGTGGGCACGCGACGACGGCGACGCGCGTACGCACCGCGGATGCCCATGGAGCAGCGCCGTCGGCAGCTGCTCGACGCGGCACTCGCGCTCATCGTCCGCGAGGGGTACGCGGGCGTCACCGTCGAGGCGATCGCCCAGGAGGCCGGGGTCACCAAGCCGGTCGTCTACGGCGCGTACGCCAATCTCTCCCTCCTGCTCACCGCGCTCCTCGACCGGACCCAGAGCGATGCCGTCACCCAGCTCCTGGCCGCCTTCCCGCCGGATCCGCGTCGCCTCACCTCGAAGCACCTCGCGGGAGACATCGCCCGCGCGTGGGCACGGACCGTACGCGAGAACCCGCAGACCTGGACGCCCGTCCTGGGAGCCGGCGCGCAGACACCGGCGCCCGTCCTGGAGCGGATCGAGCAGGGGCGCGAGGTCGTACGCGAAGCCATCGCCGACCTCATCGGCCGGGGCCGCGACCTGGACGCCGCCACCGCCCGGCGTCACCTCTGGACGGCTCACGCCGTGGTCGCCGCCGCCGAGCACTTCGGACGCGTGGTGCTGACCCGCCCCGACGCCATCACCGACGACGAACTCGCCGCGCTCTTCGACGATCTGGTCGACGGCCTCCTGCGCCGGACCTGAGCGGAAGCCCGGCTCGCCGCCGGACGAGGGGGCCGAGCGCTTGGGATCCCCCAGGTCCGACGGCACCGGGGCGGACGCGGCCTGCGTCCACCCCGGCGTGGTCACGCTGTCAGCCGGTCAGCGGACTCTCACCGTGGCCCGTCGCCCGTGAACGGCACGACCTTGATGGTCTTCGAGGTCGTGATCGGTGCGAGCGAGCCGTCGTCGGTGTAGGGGCGCATCGAGTCGTTCGTCACCGATACGGTCACCGAGCCGCTTCGCAGCGCGGTGAGCGTCCGGGTCCGCGGGTCGAGGATCGCGACCTTGCCCTGGTGACGGGCCGCGTCGATGGCCGCCTTCCCGCTGCCGATCGCCAGGGTGGACGAGCCGCCCCAGCCGACCGACATCGGGTATCGCAGCGGCACCACACGCGTGCCGGTCGAGACACCCTCCGGCTGAACGATGCTGCCCGAGATCTGCGCGGTCGTGCCGGTCTTGACCGAGTCCGGCGCGTCGAGCGTGATGCCCTGCGCGAAGGCGCGTACGTCGGCCTCGAGCCACTGCCGGTCCGCGCTCTTCCCCGAGTCGACGGACCAGTCGACCCAGCCGGTGAAGCCGCCGCGGTCCGGCGTGCCGTACGGGTCCTTGCCCGACGACGGGAGCACCGTGTACGGGACGCCCTCGACGCGGTGGACGTTCGCGACCTGGGCGTGGGATCCGACCATCGCGGCGCCCTTGCCCGTGGAGTCACGGAAGCCCGTGAGCATCTTCTCGATGAGCGCGACCTCGTCGCGGTCGCCGAGCTGGCTGGACTTGGTCTCGCTGGGGTCGTCCACCGGGTGGTGGGCGAAGACCATGACGTTGTGCACCGACGGGTCCCGCCGGGCGTCGGCGAGCGCCTTCTGCATCATCGGGAGCTGGTCCCACGCGGTCCCGTGCAGCGACCCGAGGGAGCTGGCGAGGAGGATGAACCGCGTGCCCTTGTGGTCGAACGTCCGGTACGGCCGGCCGAACTCCTTGGTGAAGTTCGTCAGGTCGGACTGGACGTTGTCGAGGCCGTAGGACTCGTGGTTGCCCGGCACGTAATAGCACGGGATCGAGCCGGCCTTCGGGTTCGGCGTGCTGTACGCCGGCGGCTCCTTGCCGACCGGGATGAGGTCGCACCCGGCGTCGGTGAGCACCTGGCGGGCGAGCGTGAGGTCCTGCGGCAGGCCACGGTCGGTGATGTCACCGTTGAGGACGATCAGGTCCGGGTGAGTCTTGCGGATCCGCTCGATGGCGGCCGTCGCGACCTGGGACAGCGCCGGGTTGTCGGCCGTGAACTGCACGTCCGACAGCGTGGCGAACCGCCACGTGTTGTGGCCCTGGAGCAGCGAGCCGTCGTCGGAGACGAGCGGGTCGGGCCGCAGGTCGGGCTGGGCGGGCAGGTCGATCGACGTCGGAACGTCGGCCTCGATGCGGTCCAGGACGAACGTGCCCGCCTTCTGCTGGGCGACGCTGGTGTTGATGCCCTGGAAACCCGAGAGCGAGATCGGGAACGCCGTGTTGGCCGGCAGCGTGAACGTCGCGTACTGCCAGTTGTCGCTCGCGGTCAGGCCGGTGCCGTAGACGCCGTTGCCCTTTCCGTTCGTGTCGGTGTAGGCGATGTAGGTCAGGCCGCTCGGTACGTCGATGCTCGACTTGATCCGCATCCGCAGGCGCAGCGGCTGGCCGGACACCGGAACGCGCTGGTCCGCCGATGCCGCCGTGATGCCCACGTTGCGCATCGCGTCGAAGTCGATCCGCAGGCCGTCGGGGTCCACCAAGAACCTCGTGGCCGCGGTGCTGTTGTTGCGCCAGCGGGCGAGCACGTCGTCGTCGAAGTCATAGACCGTCTTGGTCTGAACGCCGACCGTGATCGGGAGCTGGACGGACCTGCCGCCGACCGAGACCGTGAGGATCGTGCCCGCGTCGGTGAGCGGGGTGATCCTCAGCTTGCCGTCCACGGGCTGGATGCCGACGACGCTGTGGTCGTAGTCGAGCGAGAGGTCCTGCGGGTCGATCGGGGCCGTGTAGCCCTGGTCGTCGCGGCCGGTCACGGAGATGGCGGTCGCGTCGTCGGGCGTCGCGTCGGCGATCGACAGGCGCTCGGACGACAGCTCGACGCTGTCGACCGGGTCGAGGACGGTGACCTTCTCCTGCGCCTTCTCGTGACCCACCTGCGCGTTGACGGTGATCGTGCCGTGCGACCCGGCCTTGGCCGGGGCCTTGAGAGTGCCACCCCTGACGGACGCTCCGGGCGCGGACCACCGTACGGACTTCGGGTCGACCGTCACCGGTGCCTGGTGGTCGTCGATGCCCTCCGCGACGAGCGTACGATGCAGCCCGGGGAAGGCCTTCACGCCGCCGTCGGCGGACGCCGCACCCGCCGCCGGGTCGATGAGGAGCCGGTGCAGCCTGCCGTCGCCCTTCGAGACGAACACTCCCACGCCGTTCGGGTCGCTGCGTTCCTGCCCGTCGGACGGGACGTTGCGGACGGTCGCGTCGTTCGCGCCGAGCGCGCGGGCGACCATCGTGGTCGAGCCGCCGCCGTCGAGGTTGACCGCGGTCTGTACGCCCATCGCGGAGAGCTCACGCGCCTCCTCGTCGATCCCGATGCCGCCTTTGCCGGTGCCGCCCGGGCCGTCCCAGGTGGCGAGCACGAGCGTGTGGCCGCCGTCCTTGAAGCCGAGCGCGGTGCGTGGGGCGATCGAGGTGTCGAGGCCGCCGACGACCTTGCCGCCGGAGACGATGGTGCCGCCCTCGCCGAGCGCGAACCTCATCTTCTTGGCGGCGTTGTCGGCGAGCGCGTAGCGGAGCGTCGCCGGGTCGCCGGGCCTCATCGCGCGGATCGCGGTCGCCGCGGCGCCGCGTCCGACGAGCACGAACCCGTCGCCCGGGATCGTCCCCGAGCCCGCGGGACCACTCGGCGTGACCGACACGACCTTGCCGTTCTCGACCAGGACCTCGGCGATCTGGTCGTCGGCCACACCCGTCAGGCCACGGTTGCGGCTGTAGGTGCCCCACGCGGACGTGAACGCGATCATGCCGTCCGCGGGGACCCCGCCGCCGTTCGCGGCGTTGATGGACAGGACC
This sequence comes from Actinoallomurus acaciae, assembly GCF_042429965.1. Lineage (NCBI taxonomy): Bacteria > Bacillati > Actinomycetota > Actinomycetes > Streptosporangiales > Thermomonosporaceae > Actinoallomurus > Actinoallomurus acaciae. Next base: position 18,619 of record NZ_JBHLZP010000123.1, on the reverse strand, counting down.
TTGTGGTCCGCGCCCGCGAAGTTCGCGGCCGTGTCGACCGTGAGGTCCACGAGTTGGGCGATGCCGTCGTCGCTGACGCCGACGTGCTGGCGGCCGCCGATGTCGGCGGTCTTGATGAGCCGCCCGTTCTGGATCTCGCCACCGAGCGCCGCGTTGGAGTTGCCGATGTCGAAGAACTCGCCATTGACACCCGCGACGGCGCCGGCCTTGTTGGCGGCCGTGCTGAGCGGCCCGCCGGACGCGACCGGTCCGGAGGTCAGCAGGTCGGTGCTGACGGCGCGGTTGGACAGGTCCACCGTCATGAACTGCCCGTCGTACCAGCCTGACGGGGCGAGCGCCTTCAGGTGCTGCAGGCTGATGCCCGGACCGATCATCTCGGTCGTGTTGACCAGGGGGATCCCACCGGTCACCGGCGAGGGCGGACTGCCCTGCGCGTGCGCGGCGACGGGGGAGGCCACCGCGATGGTCGCCGCGGCGAACGCCACCAGCAACGACCGATGGCTCAAGACCATCTTTTTCACATGTACCTCGACTCAGACCAGGAAGGGGGGCAAAGCCGCCCCGCTATGCCCAAATCAATCTTTGGGCGCGCCCGATCTTCAGAAACCACCCGAAATCAGACATAACTCCACTCCGGCCGGCTCGTGAACTCCTGAAGAATTGACCGTGCGCGCCGGGTGGGGCGGCCCGCCTCCTGTGCGTCGAGCCTCGTAAAACGGCAGGTCAGGCCATCGACAACGGTCCGCTTACGAGCATTTTCGTCCCCCTGACGGCGACAGCCCCCTCACCCGAGGTGAGGGGGCTGTTCTCATCGGTGCACGTCAGCCGCGGACGTAGACGCGCGTGCCGATCGGCAGCAGCGTCGCCACGATGTTCGAGGTGTGCATCGGCACGCGCACGCAGCCGTGCGATGCGGGGTGCAGCGGCACCTCGGGCTCACCGTGAATGGCGTAGCCCCGGAGGAAGTAGCTGGCCTTGTACAGCTTGCCGAGCGGAGAGGTCTCCCAGCCCGCGGCCTTCCGGTAGACCGAGAAGTTGCCCCGGGGTGTATGCGCGACGCTCCAACTCCCCTGGGAGTAGTAGCGCTTTTCCGAGCCGCTCGAGATGTGGCTGATCAGTACGAGCCGACCGCTCTTGTAGATGTAGAGCAGCTGGTGCTTGATGTCGACCTCGGCCCGGCTCTTGGCCCCCTTGGGAACGAGGGGCGCAGGCGTACGCGGATGGGCGAACGCGGCCTTTGTCTGGCTGCCGACCCTCGACGCCGGGCTGATGTGGTTCACCTTTTGGAACGCCCACACGGCCACACTTGTGTTGTTGCCCCAGATGCCGTCGATCGTTCCGGGGTCGTAGTGCATCGCCGTCAGGCGTTCCTGCAGTTGCTTCACCGCCGGCCCGCGGTCGCCGAACTTCATCGTCGGAATGGCGCTCGCCTGGAGAGATGCCTTGGCAGGAGACGCCATCACCGGAGTGGCCAGCGCCGGCACGAGGACGGACGCCGACACCGCCGCGAGAACGACGGTCTTGCAAAGGCTGACCTGCATATCTTCTCCTAAAACCGGCAGGTGACACACTTGACTTGTTTCTACCACAGAGTAGGTGAGTGCGGCGCTTTGTCGGTAGTTAATCCCGGTTTGGCAGATATGCCGCTACATAGCGTTACGAAGATGTCGACGTGTGGTTGATGTGCTCCGATTGAGACCCGCTGAGATCGGCGGGACTGCTGGTGTTAGGAGTTCTCCGGAAGGGGATCGCCGGGCCGATTGAAGGCCGGGCGCCGGCCGTGGCGGGCGACCCGGCCCGATACGCTATTCAGCCGAAACCAACTCACGTCGGAGCGTTCACCTTGCGGAAGCTGGCCCTCGTCGTGGTGGCCTGTCTCGGAATGGCCGGATGTGGTGGTGGAGCCACTCATCACACCACGGCCTCGACACCGGCGAACGGCCGGACGGGGTCCGCCAACGGGCCGTTGCCGTCCGGCACACCGGTAGGTGACAGCGCCGCCGGCATGTGCTCGACCATCTCCTACCGGGTCACCTCCGCCGGGGTCGAGATCACGGCGAAGGTGGCGCGAACTCCGGCGACCATCAATTTCGAGGCCGACGACAAAGACGATAATCCGGTCACTGGAGACCCGGATACCTCGGGAACGACCTACGCGTTCAAGGGGAACGACACGCAGCACGTCCTGGTGATCAAGGGCGTGCGGTCGCTCGACCACCTGACGGTCATCGCCCTGGGCACCTCGAACGACGACTCCTGCCGGGCCGGCCGACGCTAGTGTTCTGCGCCTGGAATCCGTTGTAGGTATCGGGTCGGGGAGCCGAGGATCTCTTCGGCGGTTTTGGTCCACACGAATGGTTTGGGGTTGGTGTTCCGCTGCTGGACCGGCCGTTCGTGGACGAGTGGTGTCTTGTGGGTGGTGAGGTCGTCGCGGATCAGGCGCACCTGCAGTTCGGCCTGGGCGGCCTTGTCGATCGCGACCAGGAACTTTTTGAACTCGGCGGCGCGGTGCCGGCGGCGATGTTGGAGGCGGCGGGCAGGCTGGTGGTCTCGTGTCGGTCGTGGTCGTGGGTGCGGTGTTCGGGCATGCCGGGCATTGCGCGCACGCCGGGCACGATTCGGCACCGCAACGCCTACGACTGCGTCGAGGTCGCCGCTCGCGCGCCGCGCTCCAACTCCGCTCGTTCCGCCGCGGTCACCGCAAACGGCGCTTTCGGCCGCCCCGTCCTCACCATCGGCCCTGCATAGATTCACACAACGAATCTCAGGCGCAGAACACTAGTCGTCGCCGCTCGGGGTGACCCGTCCGCATTCATCTCCAGCGGAGATGACAATCATCGTCGATTATCGCGATGACGCAGGAAGCGGGAGCGCGTGCCCGGCGTTGGAACGCGTCGCGAGGGAGCGATGCGACTTCGTGACCGGAACATCCAGCGCCGAACCGTAGCACGGTTCCATCTCCGAGAGGCACCTGTGGCCGCCACCGCTCAACCCCAGACCGGTCGCCAGACCGTCTCGCCGACGGCCGGGCCGTCGGGCCGGCTCGTCGCGCTGCTGGCCGTCGCCTGCGGAATGACCGTCGCCAACCTGTACTACGCCCAGCCTCTGCTGTCCTCGCTGAGCGCGTTCTTCGGGATCGGCACGGCCGCCGCCGGCGCGCTGATCACCACGACCCAGATCGGCTATGTGGCGGGCATGCTGTTCCTCGTCCCGCTCGGCGATCGCGTCGAGAAGCGCCGGCTGGTCGTGCTCCTGCTGTCGGTCACCACGTTGGCGCTGGTGGTGGCGGGAACGGCCGCGACCTTCCCCGTCCTGCTGGCCGCCTCGCTGGTCGCCGGAGGCACCTCGGTCGTCGCCCAGATCCTCGTCCCGTTCGCGGCCGGCCTCGCCCCCGACCATGCCCGCGGGCGCGTCGTCGGCCGGGTGATGAGCGGCCTGCTCACCGGGATCCTGCTGTCTCGCACCCTGAGCAGCCTGGTCTCTCAGGTCGCCGGCTGGCGCGTCGTCTACCTGGGCTCGGCCGTCCTGATGGCCGTGCTCGCCCTGGCGCTGCGCTCCGCCCTGCCGCGTCACGCCCCCAGTACGAACATGTCGTACGCCCGGTTGCTGCGCTCCACCGCCCGGCTGGTCCGCACCCACCCCGTACTGGTGCGCCGGGGCCTGTACCAGGCGGCGATGTTCGGCGCGTTCAGCGCCTTCTGGACCACGGTGTCGTTCGTGCTCACCGGCCCCGAGTTCCACTACTCGGGCTTTGGCGTGGGCATGTTCGCCCTGGTGGGAGCGGCCGGAGCGGCCGTGGCACCGCTCGCGGGACACTGGGCCGACCACGGGCTGGTACGCCCGATGACCGCTGCGGCGTTCGCCGTCGCCGCGCTGGCGTTCGCGCTCGCCGCGATCGGCCGGCACGACGTCATCCTGCTCGCCGTCGCCGCGGTCCTGATCGACATGACGGTGCAGACCACCCTGATCCTCGGCCAGCACGCCATCTACCGGCTGGACGCGGGAGCGCGGGCACGGCTCAACAGTGTCTACATCGCCACGTTCTTCGCCGGTGGGGCCTTCGGTTCCCAGGCCGGTTCGATCGCCTACCACGCGTACGGCTGGACCGGCCTCACCGTCCTGGGCGCCGTACTCCCCGTCCTCGCTCTCCTCTACTGGGCCACCGAACACCGCGCCACCGCCGCGCCATGACCTCCCTGACGGCCCCGGCGGCACGCCGGTCAGGTGATGTGCCGGAGCAGTGCCGCGACCGCCGGCGGCGCCTCCCCCCGGGGCCGGACGACCATGACCTTCCACCTCGGCGCGTGCTGGGCGAAACGGTAGGCGGCCAGATCCGGGAACCTCGCGGCGATCGACTCCGGCATGATGCAGACACCCAGATCGTGGCGGACGAGCTCGGACGCCGCCACGATGTCGTTCACCTCGAACGTGGTGGTGCGCTCGACCAGGGCCGCGCGGAACGCCCGGTCGACCGACTGCCGGATCGCCCAGCCCGGCGAGAAGTCCACCAGGGGCATGCGGGCGACGTCGGTGAGCGTCACCGGCCCGTCCTCGGGAAGTTCGCGGTCGGCCGCGGTCACCAGCACCATCTCCTCCCGGGACAACAGCCGGGTCTCCAGGCCCCGCTGCTGCTGGCGGTCGAGGGCGACCACCGCGAGGTCCACGGCACCCTCGCGCAGCGCCTGCCGGATGTCGACGACCGCCGCCTGCCGCAGGCGGACCACCACGCCGGGGTGCTCCGCCCGCAACCCGGCCAGCGCGCGGTGCAGTCCGGCCCAGACGCCCTGCATGGTGCCGACCGTGACCCGCCCTCGCAGCTGCCCCCGTACGCCGTCGACCGCCGCCCGCGTCTGCTCGGCGGCCCGCAGTGCCGCCCGCGCCGCGGGCACGAACGCCTCACCGGCCGGGGTGAGCGCCACCCGATGGGTGGTGCGGTCGAACAGCGGGGTCCCCAGGTCTCGCTCCAGCGCGCGTACCGTGCTGGAGACCGCCGACTGGACGATGTGCAGACGCTGGGCCGCCGCCGTGAACCCGCCCTCTTCGGCGACCGCGACGGCGACCTCCATCTGTCGCAGATCCAAAGACCCTCCTAGGCTCGCGGAGCCATCTCCGTAAGAGATGACAGACCCCCAGCGATATCACCTGAAGCGGTCTCCCGGCGCCGCCGGGGGGATGTCAGCCGGCGAGGTTCGCGGCGGAGACCGAGATCGCCGCCTCGTCGGCCGGGTCGGTGCCCATGGCGCGAGCGAGCTTGCGGTACGGCAGGGCCTCGCGGGCGCGGCCACGCCGTTCGAGCGTGCGACCCAGCGCCTCGTGCGCCCAGCCGTTCGCGGGGTCCAGCTCGATCAGCCGCCGGAAGGTCCTCTCCGCACGGCCCAACTGGGCGCTGTGGAAGTAGGCCCGCCCGAGTAGTTCCACGGCCGCCCGGTTCTCCGGCTCGGCCTCGACGACCGGGGCGAGGATGCGCCCGGCCTCGGCGTAGTCCTGGGCGTCGAAGAACATCTGCCCGCGCTGGTACTCCTCGTAGGTCATCGGGTTTTCCTCCTCTCGACGCGCCCGCACTGCCGGGCGCCACGCCGCACAACACTCGCACCGGCCGCCGTCTTCCCAAGGACATTCGGGGCCCTAGAGACAGGCGAGGAGATGCCGACTGCGATCTGAGAGTGCGGGCCCTGTGCGCGCCTCTGCCACGCGATAACCTCATGTCCGCTCGATAGAATATGTGCTGCATATCATCGGCGCGTGGGAGGTAATACGGTATGGCGTCCACGGCACCTCAGGACGCCGGCCAAGGGCGGCGTCGACGGCGAGCGGCCGTCGCGATAAAAGAGTCGCTGCGCGAACTGAGCATCCAACTGTCGCTGCTCAACCATCAGGTCGGCGCGCACGCGGAAATGAAGGACATCGACCTCTACTGCCTCGACATCATCAACCGGGAGGGTCCGCTCGGTCCCAGCTCTCTCGCCCGGCGTGCCGGCTTGCACCCCGCCACGATCACCGGGGTCCTCGACCGACTCGAACGCGGTGGATGGGCCACCCGCATGCGCGACCCGGACGCCGTCGATCGCCGCGCCGTCGCCGTACACCCCCTGCGCGACCGTAACCCCGAACTGTTCAAGCTGTACTCGGGGATGAACGAGTCCATGGACCGCGTCTGCGCGGGATACACCGACACGGAGTTGGAACTGCTCGCCGACTTCCTGCGCCGCGCCACCGCGGCGGGCCAGGAAGCGACCGAGGAACTGGCCGCCGGCTGACGCGCAGATCGCCGAGCCGGCCATGTGGGCCTGGCCACAGCCCGCAGGCCGGGGAGGACCGCCGGGCCCGAACTAGGGCCTGTCTGGGTTGGGTCGTGGGTTTTCCACAGCCGTGGGTGTGGTCTTTCTTTGGTGTGTGGGGTGGCTTGACAATGGAAGAAGTGGGGTCGGCGCCCCCTGGGAGGGCGGGGAGTGTCTGGGAGGGCGGGGAGTGTCTGGGAGGGCGGGGAGTGTCCCGGACGGCGAGACTTCGAAACACGCCCTTGGGCTCTGTGGAGCCCGAAACCACCCCGCAGGGATCCGTTGCCGGTCAAGTTGTACGGGGCGTTGCGGGACTTCCGGCGGGCCGAACCGGCTGTGGCTTGCGATCAGTCGGCGATTCCGATGACCTGCTTGATCGCCGAGGGTTGTTCGATCACTGCGAGCATGTGGTGGGCGACGTTCGCGCGTGAGGCGTGTGTGCCGCCTCGGATGTTCTGGCCGTACGCCGTCCGGTACGTGCCGGTCAGTGGCTTGTCGGTCAGTTGTGGCGGTCGTGAGATGGTCCAGTCCAGGCCGCTCTCGCGAACGAGATCCTCCATCACCGCCAGGTCGGCATAGTGCGCGCTGAACATGGTGCGTGCGAACCTGCTGCCCAGATGCCGCATGAAGAACCCGTCGCCCGGGTCGTGTTTCGGCGGGTTCGGGCGGCCGGGTGATGGCACGGTGCCGATCGGTGCGGCGCTGACCACGACGATTCGCCGTACACCGGTGGTCTGCATCGCGGTCAGGATGGCCTTGGTTCCCCGCGAGGTGATGCCCGCCTCGGACCTCGGCTTGCGCGGTCCGAGTCCGGAGAGGACGGCGTCGCTTCCGTCGACGGCGGACGCGAGCACGGCCGGGTCCGCGGCCGTGAGGTCGGCGGCGACGAGGCGTGCCGCTCCGGTCAGACTCCGGGGGTTGCGTGCGACCGCGGTGACATCGTGGCCTGCCGCGATGGCCTGCTCAAAGAGTTGGCGGCCGATACCACCGGTCGCCGCGAAGATCGTTAGCTTCATCCGCTCGTGGCCTCCTTCTACCGTCCGGCACCGACCGGCCGGACCGTGCGTCTACTGGTTGTCATAATATATGCATCAGATATTATCTCCCCTCAGTACGGCATGGCGCTCATCACATCTACCGCTCCACGGCCATCTCCTCCAGGACGAGGTCGATCGGGGTCGGCGTCACCTTCAACGTTTCGGCCGCCTGCGACGCGTCGAGGATGTTGGGGCGATCGAGCAGGTACAAGATCTCCGGGATCTCCGCCATCACCGAATCGGTCCGTCCGATCTCCTCCAGTTCGGCCGGCGTCAGGCGGCCCAACTGTGGGGTGGTGCGCCCGCGGCCTCGGCCAGGCGCGCGGCCAGTTCGCGCACGGGAGCGTCGGACGTGGCGGGCACATGCCAGGCGCGCCCCCAGGATCCCTCGTGGCGGGAGGCGGCTATCAGGGTTCGCGCCGTGTCGCCGGTGTAGGACCAGCTGTGCGGCGCGTCCAGGTCGCCCGGATACGCGACGGGCAGACCGGCGAGCACCGGCGCCCCCACCGTCAGCGTGAAGGGAGAGTACGCGCCTGCGCCGAGGAAGTCGTTGGCGCGGACCTCGGTCACCCGTACCCGGCCCGCGGCACAGGCGGCGTGGGCGTCATGCCATATCTGTGCCCGTACGCGGCCCTTCACGCTGGTGGGCGCCATGGGGAGGTCTTCGGTGACGGGGCCGTCGACGGCTCCATATCCGAGCATGATGTAGTCCGCCCCGGTGTGTTCCGCTGTGGCCAGCAGCGCGTTGGCCAGCGGCGGGAACTCCTCCGGCCAGCGGTCGTACGGCGGCATCGCGCAGTTGAACAGGGCGACCACACCGGTGACCAACCCGATCAGCCGGGCCGGGTCGGTGGCGTCGGCGGCGACGCGCTCGATCCGCTCGTGGACCGGCCCGCCGCCTCGGCGAGTGACGAGCCGTACCTGCTCACCGGCATCGGCGAGCAGGCGGGCGGTCGCCGATCCGGTGGCTCCGGCACCGACGATGACGTGCAAGGACATGGCCGTTCTCCCCGGGTTGCTCAGATGACTCGAAGGACGCGGCCCCGATCGCCGGGGCGGCGTCCTCCTAACTCTGTGCGGGAGGAGACCAGTGCCATAGTGGCCCGAATGCCAAACATCCGGAGGTTCAGGCCATGCATCGAGTCGCCGTTGTCGCGGTTCCCTCGGTCACCACGTTCGACCTGTCGATTCCCGAGTTGGTGCTCGGTGAGCTGACGGTGGGCGGCCGCCCCGGATATCAGGTGCGCATCTGCACCGCCGATCCCGGGCTCGTGGCCACCAACAGCAGCCTGGAGATCAGGGTTTCAGGAGTTCCGCAGCCGCTTTCCCGCCGTCGATCTGCGCCCCGACGTGCTGTACGTCGAGGACGGAAACGCGCTGACATCCGCCGGGCTGTCCGCCGGAATCGACCTGTGCCTGCACCTGGTGCGTACCGACCACGGCGCCGCCGTGGCCAACGCCGCCGCTCGGCTGATGGTGGCGGCGCCGGTCCGCCCCGGAGGCCCGGCGCAGTTCATCGAGACGCCGTTGCCGCCCGAGACCGGCACCTCCCTGGCGGCGACCCGTGCCTGGGCACTCGAACGGCTGCACGAACCACTCACCCGTGCGTCCCTGGCGGCACACGCGAGTACCAGCGTCCGCACCCTCGCTCGCAGATTCCACGCCGAGACCGGGCTCAGCCCGCTCCAGTGGCTCCTCCACCAGCGTCTGGGCCGGGCGCAAGAGCTCCTGGAGGCCACGGACCTGCCACTGGACCAAGTCGCCCGGCTCAGCGGCCTCGCCACCACCGACTCGTTGCGCAAGCACCTGTCGAGACGGACCGGCCTGACTCCGAGCGCCTACCGCGCCGCGTTCACACGGCGGGCAGGACGAAGCGGGGCGGCGCTGCCGTGACCCGCACCGTCACGGGCGGTCCGGGGGAGAACGGCGGTCGCCCGATCGCGCGGAACCGCTCTGGTCTTGTCGGCCGTGTCGAGCCCAAGGCGTGGTCGTGTCAGTTCTGGAAGGCGGCGGCGTGGTCGGCGGCCCATTCCGGATAAGTGCGCGCGGGACGGCCCAGGATCCTTTCCACCTCGCCGGTGACGGCCTCGGCCGGCCCGACGCCCCGGGCGTACCTGGCCATCAACGCCTCGACGAACGGCCGCGGGAGGCCGCGCTCGATCATGGCCCGGCTGAACGCCTCCGGAGGAATCTCCGCGTACCGGAGAGGTCTGCCGATCACGGTGCCGATCTCGGCCACCAGTTCCTCGTGTGACAGGAACTGCGGGCCGGTGAGCCGCAGCCTTTCGCCGGTCAGGCCGGCGTCGGACAGTGCGCGGGCGGCGACCTCCGCCACGTCCCTCTCGTGGATCAAGGGTTCGGCGAAGGTCGCGTACGGGCCGCGGACGATGTCGCCGGCACGGATCTGGGGCGCCCAGGTGAAGAGCGTGTTGACCGCGAACGAGGCGCAGCGCAGGCTCACCCATTCCAGGCCGCTGCCGACGGCGGCGGCCTCGGCCTCCTTGTTCCTGTCCCCCTGAAAGCGGGACGGCTGTTCGGCCGGGTCGTCGTCGACGTTGATGGCCGACAGCGCTACCACGCGCTCCACACCGTGTTCCCTCGCGAGCGCCAGCAGATCGGCGGCGGCCTCTCCGACCGCCCGGGGGTGGAGGAAGACGGAGGTCACGCCCTTCAGGGACGAGGCGATCGTGTCGGGGCGTGAGGGGTCACCCGTCACGACATCCACACCGGCGGGCAGGCCGGAGGCCTCCGGATCACGGGTGACGGCGCGCACCTCGGCGCCTTCGCGGGCGAGCGCGTCGACCAGGGGGCGGCCGATCGTTCCGGTCGCTCCGGTTATCAAGATCGCCATGATTTCCCTATCTATCGCATAAATTATGAGACTCATACAATATCGGCCCGCAACGATGATCGGAAGAGGGGATCGGCGGGCGGGATGGGGTGTCAGCGGCAAAGCAGCAGGTCAGTGCATTAAATCCCGCATACACTCCACCTGATGGACAGGGCAGAGGCAGATCCACTCGTCGGGCAGGTGCTCGACGGGCGCTACGTCGTGCGGTCCCGGGTCGCCCGTGGCGGCATGGCCACGGTCTATGCCGGTCACGACACCAAGCTGGACCGTACGGTGGCGCTCAAGGTGATGCACGCCGGCCTGGCCGACGACGAGGACTTCGTACGCCGCTTCGTCGACGAGGCCCGGCACGCCGCGGCCCTGTCGCATCCGAACGTCGTCGCGATGTACGACCAGGGCACCGACCAGGGGCACGTGTTCCTCGTGATGGAGTACGTCGCCGGGCGCACTCTGCGCGACCTGCTGACCGAGCGCGGCCGGCTCGGCCCGCGCGCGGCGCTACGGGTCATGCGGCCGATACTCGCCGCGCTGGGCGCCGCGCACCGCGTCGGTCTGGTCCACCGTGACGTCAAGCCGGAGAACGTCCTGCTCGCCGAGGACGGGCAGGTCAAGGTGACGGACTTCGGCCTGGCCCGGGCGGAGACGGCGAGCAGGCAGACCAAGACGGGCATGCTCATCGGCACGGTGGCCTACCTCGCACCGGAGCAGGTCCTGACGGGTGACGCGGACGCTCGCACCGACGTGTACGCCGCGGGGATCATGCTGTTCGAGCTGTTGACCGGATACCAGCCGTACCAGGCGGGCACTCCGCTGGCGGTGGCGTACCGGCACGTCAACGAGACGGTGCCGTCCCCGTCGAGCGTGATCCCGGGCCTGCCGCCGCGGCTGGACGCGCTGGTGGCCGGGGCGACCGACCGCGACCCGGCCCGGCGTCCGCCCGACGCCGACCGGTTCCACGCGGAGGCCGGCGAGGTCCTCCAGACGCTGCCGCCGGACATCGACGCGGAGTCGGCGGCCATGGCGCCGGTGCCGCCCGGGCCGTCTCAGGCGGCCGAGTCGGCGACGCAGAACCTTCGCGTGCCCCCGGACGGGCCGCCGCCCGGACCGGACGGGACGGCGCGGACGCCGAATCCGCACACCATGGTGATCCCCGTCCACGAGGAGGCGCCTCGGCCGCGGCGGCGTCGTTCACGCACGTACGGGCTGTTCGCCGCCTGCGCCGTCGTCGCGCTCCTGCTCGGGGGCTTCGCGTGGTTCCAGACGGCGGGGCGCACCGCGCGCGTGCCCCAGCTCGTGGGCCTGTCGGAGGCGGACGCCCGTCTCCGGGCCGGAAAGCTCGGCCTCAAGGTCAGGGCCGGCTCGTCCCGCCAGGACCCGAACGTGCCCAAGGACAAGGTCGCCCAGGTCGAGCCGGGCGCCGGCACGCAGGTCAGGACGGGCACGCTGCTCACTCTGGTCCTGTCGTCGGGCAAGCCGCCGGTCGCCGTGCCGGACGTTCGAGACCAGCCGCTCGACCAGGCGAGACAGCAGCTGCGGCAGGCGGGACTCCAGCCGGGAAGGCAGCTTCGGCAGGACAGCACCACCGTGCCGAGCGGTGAGGTCATCACGACCAGGCCGGCGGCCGGGAAGAAGCAGAACCCGGACGAACCCATCACCATCGTGGTCAGCCGCGGCATGACGATGCCGAACCTGAGCGGCCTCACGTCCGGCCAGGCCGCGAAGAAGCTGGCCGCGCTGGGGCTGAACGTGCAGTGGCAGCAGCAGGAACCGGACGACGACCAGCGGCCGAACACGGTGGTCGGCCAGAACCCTCCTGCCGGACAGCCCGTCAACCGGGGCGACGACGTCCAGGTGACCTTCACCGACCAGAGCCAGTGCCAGTGGGACCCGTTCTGCTCCTGAATCTCGGTCTTTCGAATCCCTGCATATGATGCGTTCATGGGAAATGATCTCGAATCATTGTCTTTTCCGAACGCCACTCGATACGTCGAAACCAGGTTCGGCCGGGTCGCGTATACGGATACCGATCCCGACGGTTCATTCTCCGCACCGCCGTTGGTGTTCGTGCACGGAAACTCGGCGTCGCGCAAGGTCTTCCACGCGCAGCTCGCCGATGACTTCGGGCCGAGGCGGCTGCTGGCCCTGGATCTGCTGGGCCACGGCGAATCCGACAACGCCACGAATCCCGAACGCGCCTACACCCAGCGGGGCTACGCGGCGACGATCGTCGAGTTCTTCGACGCTCTGGGCATTGAGCGGGCCGTCGTCGTCGGCTGGTCGCTCGGAGGGCATGTCGGCCTGGAGCTCATTCCGCGGTTCCCCGGCCTGGCGGGCCTCATCGTGACGGGTACTCCACCGGTCAACAACAACACGCTGGCGGAGGGCTTCCTGCCGGCCGTGGGCTATGCGGGCGCCGAGAACATCACGGGCGACCAGGTGGCGGAGTTCGCCGAACAGATCACGGTCTCCCCGCCCCCGAAATGGGCGATCGAGGACGTCCGGCGAACGGACGGGCAGGCGCGGCGCATCATGTTCACGTCGTTCGTCGCGGGCCACGACTCGGACCAGAAGGCGCTCGTCGAACGGTCACCGGTGCCGCTCGCGATCATCGACGGCCGCGAAGATCCTTTTATCAATCACGATTACGTGGCCTCCCTTCCGTACGCAGCGCTGTGGCGCGGAACCCCCACGGTCCTGGAGGGCCGGGGTCACGCGGCGTTCCTGGAGGATTCCTCTCACTACGACGAACTCATCCGCGCGTTCCTCCACGACAATCACCTCTGACCGCGCCGTCAGGGTCTGCGACCCGGTCCGGTCGGGTGCGTGCCCGTGACGCCCATGACCAGCGAGTAGAGGCTGGTCTGGGCGGCGATGAACAGGCGGTTGCGTTTGGTGCCGCCCCAGGTGATGTTGGCGACCGTCCCGGGCACGTTGAGGCGGCCGATCAGAGTGCCGTCGGGGTCGTAGCAGTGCACTCCGTCCTTCAACGCGGCGGCCCAGAGCCGGCCGGCGTCGTCGAAGCGGAGGTTGTCGAAACGAGCCTTCCCACGGGCCTCGGCGAAGATCTCGCCGGCCGAGAGCGTGCCGTCATCGCGCACGTCGAAGACCCGGATGCAGCCTCCCCGGGTGTCGGAGACGAAGAGCCGCCGTTCGTCGGAGGAGAAGACGAGGCCGTTCGGGGCGCCGAAGCAGTCGGCGACCAGGCGCACGTCGCCGCTGGCGGGATCGATGCGGTAGACGTTGTTGGAGCCGATCTCGCTCTCCGCGCGATGGCCCTCGTAGTCGCTGGTGATGCCGAAGTCGGGGTCGGAGAACCAGATCGACCCGTCGGACTTGACCGCCGCGTCGTTCGGGCTGTTCAGGCGCTTGCCCTGCCAGCGATCGGCCAGCACCGTGATCGTGCCGTCGTGTTCGGTCCGTGTCACCCGGCGGTTGCCCTGCTCGCAGGTGACCAGCCGGCCGCGGCGGTCGAGCGTGTTGCCGTTGGTGTATCCGGTGGAGCGGCGAAAGACGCTGACGGCGCCGGTCTCCTCGTCCCAGCGCAGCATCCGGTCATTGGGGATGTCGCTCCAGACCACCTGCCGCCAGGCGGGCAGGTAGATCGGGCCCTCGGCCCAGCGGCAGCCGGTGTACAGCACCTCCAGATCGGCATCGCCGATCATGCACCGGCCCGTACGGAACCGCTCGTCCAACATCTCGAACAGCGCAGGGCGCTCGCCGGTCATGTGGATCCTCCCCAGCCAGACATGGGCCGAATCTCCTTCGGCCCATTAGGAAGATAACAGGATGGGATATGGTCAACGCAAGATGGATCTGAATGGAGGATCGTGGATCGGATCGATCGCGTCCTGCTGGCGCATCTCCAGCAGGACGCCACCCAGTCCTACGCCGCGCTGGGCCAGGCCGTGGGCCTCTCCGCCGGAGCGGCTCACGAACGCGTGCGGAAGCTGCGCGAGCGCGGGGTGATCCGGCGCACCACCGTCGACGTGGACCCGGTGGCGGTGGGCAACGCCGTCCTGGCCTACGTAATGATCGACTCGGTCTCCTGGATGGGCGATTCGGCGAAGGACTTCGCCGCGATCCCGGAGATCGTGGAGGCGCACGTCATCGCCGGCAGTGCCTCGGTGCTGGTGAAGGTCAGGACCGCGTCCACCGGGCGGTTGCAGGATGTGCTGCGCCGGATCTATGCGATCAACGGGGTCAGCGGCACGCGGGCCACGGTGGTACTCGAGACCCTCGTCGAGCGACCGGTCTCCGCGCAGAACCAGGAGTGAATTCGCGTCGCGGCCTATGGCGTGATCTCGGGTGCCATGTGACCATGACAGTCGCCGCGCGGATAAGGAGCACTTCATGAAGAGCCTTGCCCAGCATTCTGACTTATTGGTCGCCGCCGTAATGGCGGATATCGCCATTGTGCTGGTAGTAGGAGCGATCCTCGGTCGCCTGGTTCGATATCTCCGGCAACCGCCGGTCATCGGCGAGATCATCGCCGGTATCGCGCTCGGGCCCAGTCTGCTCGGGCTGCTCCCGGGCAACCCCACCGCCCATCTCTTCCCGGTCGAGGCGCGGCCGTACTTATCGGCGATCGCGCAGGTCGGGTTGCTGGTCTTCATGTTCGGCATCGGCTGGGAGTTCGACCGGCGGCTGCTGAAGGGCCGCCGCAGTGCCGCCGGCGCGGTCTCGATCAGCTCGATCGCGCTGGCCTTCGGGCTCGGTGTCGGCCTGGCGACGCTGCTGTACTCCCACCACGACACCGTGAAGGGCCACCACACGTCGTTCACGGCGTTCGCGCTGTTCATGGGTGCGGCGATGTCCATCACCGCGTTCCCGGTGCTCGCCCGGATGCTGACCGAGCATCGCATGATGGGGACGCGCGTCGGTGCTCTGGCACTGGCCAGCGCGGCCATCGACGACGTGCTCGCCTGGTGTCTCCTCGCCCTGACCGCCGCGATCGTCACCGCCGACGGCGCCACCGGGCACATGGTGCAGATCGGCGTCCTGGCGGCGATCTACGTGGCGATCATGGCGCTGCTCGTACGGCCGCTGCTGGCGTACCTGACTCGCAGATGGGTCACCGACCGGGTGCCGCCGCTGTACGTCATCATGCTCGTGGCCGGGCTCTTCCTGTCCTCCTACGCCACGACCTGGATCGGCGTCCACGCCATCTTCGGCGCCTTCGCCTTCGGCTTCATCATGCCGCGCGAGCCGTTCGAGATCCTCGCCGACGGCGTGAAGCGGCCGTTCGACGGAATCAGCATGGTGCTCCTCCCGGTCTTCTTCATCGTCACCGGCCTGAACGTCGATGTCGGCTCCCTTTCCGGCCGCGGCGTCATCGAACTGGTCGCGATCATCCTCGTCGCCTGTGCCGGCAAGATGGTGGGCGCGACGGCTCCGGGAAAGCTCACCGGAATGTCGTGGCGTGAGGCCGGAACGTTGGGGCTGCTGATGAACACCCGCGGCCTGACCGAGCTGATCATCCTCAACGTCGGCGTCAGCCTCGGTGTCCTCGACGGCCAGATGTTCACGATGATGGTGCTGATGGCGCTGGTCACGACGGCGCTGGCCGGCCCGCTGCTGCCGAACGCCCCCGCGTCGCCGGACGAACTCGCCGGCCGTCGCTCGGCGCGATCGGGCGAGCCGCGGGCGGCATAGCCCCGGACCAGGCGTGGCGGCCGGCGGAGCGCGATTCCGCCGGCCGCGGCACGCCGCCCGGCCATCGGGGCTCGGCTCGGCGACGCGGTCCGAGGACGGCCGGAACCTTGCGGCGAGCCCGACCGCCTACTTGAGGCGCAGGGCGTTGAGGGTCCGCCGGATGAGATAGGACCACTCGTCGCGGATGCGGGTCTTGTCCTCGTCGGCGGCATCGGCCAGGGCCAGGCCGGCGCCGCCGAGGATCCAGAAGGAGTACCGGACCGTGGTCTCGACCGCCCGGCCTTCGAGGTAACCCGCGTCGATGAGGGCGTGAATGAACCCCTCGACGAGGCCGTAGGCGTACTTCTCCTCGCATTCGCGCCAGCGCTTCCACCCCAGCGCGGTCGGGCCCTCCTGCCACACCAGCCGTCCGTACGCCGGATCGCAGCACTTGTCCAGGAAGGCGTCCAGGGCGAGCAACGCCGCGTCCCACGGATCCGATGCGGTCGCCACCGCGGCGATCTCATCGATCGCCTGCCTCTCCTGGGCGTCGAGCACGGCCTCGAACAGGGCCTGCTTGTCGGCGAAGTGGTGATACACGGCGCCACGCGTCACCCCGGTGGCCGACGCGACGTGCTCCAGGGACGTCGCGGCGTACCCGCGCTCCGCGAACAGCGTGGTCGCCTGGTCCAGGATCGCGGCCCTGGTGGCCTCGGAGTAGGCCTCGCGTCGGCTCTTGACAGGCGGCATACGCTGAGTCTAATGACATACACCGTGTATGTGACATTCAAAGAGTAGGTGATCGGGGCATGGCCGGTTGGGAGCAGACTCGGCGCAGGCATCGGCTGGTGCACGATGTCGCCGGGGACTTCGCGAGGAACGGGCCGCGGGCGCTCGCCGCGTGGCGGCCCGCGATCGAGACGGAGTTCGGCGGCCTCGACGACCTTCTGCGAGACGTCCAGCGGCGCCTCCACACGGCCGCCGAGGCCCGGCTGGACGCCCTGATCGAGGCACCTCCCGCCGACCTGGACACGTCGGTCGCGGCGGTCCTGGACGAGGTCGCCGAGATCTATCCGGACCTGCGGCGCCTGCTGGACGCGCACGCGAGCCACCCCGCCGTCGCCGAGGGCACCGTCCGATTCCACCGATCCGTACGCACCGCCACCGGCGTCGATCTCACCCGAACCCGGTCCGACCGCTCGCGGTATGAGGAGAAGGGACCCGTCCGTGACCGAAAGCCTGTCTTCTTCGCCCGTCTTCGACCCGTTTGCGGCTGGCTTCACTGACGATCCGTATCCGCACTACGCGCAAATGCGCGAGCACGCGCCGGTGTATCGGCATCCCTTCGGGTTCTGGCTGCTCACCGGCTATGAGGACGTCTCGTGGCTGCTGCGGGCCGGGCTCTCGGTCGAGGATCGCAACGTGGCCGCGGACAACCCTCTGCGGGAGATGCGGGAGGTCACCTACGGCGACCAGATGCCGCGATTCGACGGGCGGTCCATGCTGGACCGCGACCCGCCGGACCACACCCGCCTGCGCCGGCTGGTCTCCAAGGCGTTCACCCCCCGGGCGATAGAGGCGCTGCGACCGCAGGTCGCCGGCCTGGTCGACGGCATGCTGGACGCGATGGCCCGGGCCCGCCACGTCGACCTCATCGAGTCCCTCGCGTTCCCGCTGCCGTTCGCGGTGATCGCCAAGATGCTCGGCACGCCCTCTTCCGACCACGAACGGATCCGGGAGCTGACGGGCATCGTCGTCCGCTCCCTCGAACCGGTCGCCGACCCCGACCTGGTCTCGGCGATCGTGGCGGCCGACGGCGAACTGGCCGGCATCGCCGCGGAGATGATCGCGTGGAAGCGTGAGAACCCCGCGGACGACCTGCTCACCGCCCTCATCAACGCCGAGGACGAGGGCGACGTGCTGGACGAGGACGAGCTCATCGCCCAGACCCTGCTGCTGTACATCGCGGGCCACGAGACGACGGTGAACCTCATCGGGGGCGGCACGCTCGCCCTCCTGCGCGATCCCGGGCAGCTGGCACTGCTGCACGACGATCCGGGTCTGGTCGCGAACGCCGTGGAGGAGATGCTGCGCTACGACAGCCCGGTGCAGGCGAGCCGGCGCATCACCCTCGAACCGGTCACGGTCGGGGGCGTCGAGATCCCCGCGGGCGCGTTCGTCATGGCGAGCCTCGCCTCGGCCAACCGGGACGAGCGCTTCTGGGGGCCGGACGCCGCGGAGCTTCGGCTGAACCGTGAGAACGCCCGCCAGCACGTGTCCTTCGGCGCGGGCCCGCATCACTGTCTCGGCGCGTCTCTCGCACGGATGGAGGCCGCCATCGCCTTCGAACGGATGACCGCCCGCTTTCCCCGCCTGGCACCGGACGGCGAGGTGGAGTGGAACGGCCGCATCAACCTGCGCGGTCCGGCGCGCCTCCCGGTGTCGACCGGCTGACCCGTCCCTCAGCCGTCGGCGGGGTCGTCGGGGGCGGTGGCCAGCCGGAAGGTCTTGACGGCCAGGTGCAGCAGGAGACGGTCCGCCCCGGAGTCCAGGTCGAGGCCGGTCAGCGCCTTGATCCTGGACAGGCGGTAGTACAGGGTCTGCCGGTGCACCGACAGGGCCTCGGCGGTGCGCTGGGCGTGACCGGCGTGGTCCAGGTAGGTCTCGGCCGTGTGCAGCAGGTCGGCGCGCGCGGGATCCAGGAGCGGGAGCAGGGCCGGGTCGGCGGGCGGTGCCGCGGGCGTCGCCATCGGGGGCGCGGCGATCAGCCGGTAGGCGCCGAGCTCGTCCCAGCGGGCCACCGGTCCCAGCCGGGGCTCGGC
>NZ_JBHLZP010000122.1:0-18194 GCF_042429965.1 Actinoallomurus acaciae | reverse complement strand
ACTTGCCGACCGTCGCAGCGGACACGCCGGCATCCGCCGCGACCCGCGCGTTCGTTGCCCCATCCGCACACGCCAGCACCACCTTGCATCGCAACGCGAACGCCTGCGCCGACGTCGCCGCCCGTGCTCCACGCACCAACTCCGCCCGTTCGGCATCACTCACCGTCAACGGAGCCTTCGGCCTGCCAGTCCTCGCCACGTGCCAAGCATAAAATTATTTCACCTAATTAAGGCGCAGGACACTAGGAACCACCGAGTCGGGGGCCGATCGTCTTGGCGAAGGCCGTGACGTCGGTCTCCGGCAGGTCGTAGCCGGAGGCGAAGGTGTGGGCCGGGAAGAAGAAGACGTGCAGGTCATCGCCGCGGCCGATCTCCTCCCGGGCTCGCAGCAGCCGCTCGGCGCAGTACTCGGCCGGTCCGAACAGGCCGTACGCGTCGCAGATCTTCGCCGCGAGCTCGGGTGAGATGTCGCCCGGCCGGTGGTCGTCGGCCAGGTCGATGCCCGCCTCCCGCAGCCAGCGCAGGTTCGCCCTGCTGGGGTAGGTGAGGAACGACTGGCCCTCGCGGAACTCCCGGCGCGGCCACTCGCGCGTCTCCTCGAACGGTCCGACGGCCGTCGTGACGATGAAGATCTCCTTGATCGACGCCGGGTCGCGACCGGCCCGGCGCGCGCCCGCCGCGACGTGGTCGCGTGCGACGCGGACCGCGTCCGGGTGCAGCCCGACGAACATCATCACGCCGTCGGCGACCTCGCCCGCGAGCTCCAGCATGCGCGGCCCGGCGGCCAGCACGTACACCTCGGGCGACGGTGTGACCGGGTGGGTGAGCACGGTCTCACGCGCGCCCAGCGGCGTGTTCTCCCCGCGGAGCAGGGACCGTACGGTGCGCACGGTCTCGCGGAGATGCGCGCGGCGCGCCTGCGGTTCGCCCGCCCGCTCGACCGACAGGAAGCCGGGCGCGAGGGAGAGCAGGAACCGGCCCGGAGCCAGCTCGGCCACCGAGTTGCCGAGCGCGGCGAGCACGAGCGGGTGCCGGGTGACGGCGTTGGAGGTCGCCGGGTACAGCGTGAGGCGGCTCGTCCGCTCCGCGGCCAGGGCGAGCGCCACGTACACGTCCCGTCCGGTGTGATGGTGGTCGTGCACACCCACGCCGTTGAACCCGGCGTCCTCACAACGCGCGATGAAGTCGGCGACCTCGCGCAGTGGACGGCCGACGGGTACGCGAATGTCCACCTTGACGCTCATGGACGGCCTTTCGTGATTACTGGTCGAGATAGCCGCGGATCACGCTGAAGCGCAGGTAGTCGTCGTTGACGTAGGCGACGGTGACCGCGAGCGGGCTTTCGTCGGCGTGCACGTGGAGGTGGCGCAGGGACAGCAGCGGATGGTCCGGCTCGATCTCCAGCGCCGCGCGGACGTGCGGCGGAGGCAGTAATGGCCGGACCTGCGCGACCGAGTAGCAGACCGGCCGGCCGACGTGCGTCTCGATGAAGCTGAACGTCGAGTCCATCGCCTCCGGCGTGGAGGACGGGTAACGCAGCAGCCGGGTCGGCACGTGGTCGACGCTGTAGACGGCGGGCCGCCCGTCGGCGGTGAAGACGCGCTCGATCACCTGGCCCGGCTCGCCGGCCGGCAGTTCCAGCGCGGTGGCGACGTCCTCGGGGAGCTCGGCCACGCGCTGGGAGACGCGCTGTCCCGCCTCGTACCCGGCGTCCGTCAGCAGGTCGACGAAGGCGCCGGCCTCGGCGAGGTTCGCGGTGATGCCGAGGACGTGCCGGTTGATGAAGGTGCCCGCGCCGTGGAGCCGGCGGATCCGGCCCTCCTTCTGGAGGGAGTGCAGCGCCGATCGTACGGTCGCGCGGCTCACGCCGAGGGAGGCGGACAGCCGCTCCTCGGCGGGCAGCCGGAGGGTGCCCTCCGCGCCGAGCCGGGCGATCAGCTCCCGGAGCCGCGCCTTGACCTGCCGGTAGCTGTCGGCCGCGATGCGCTCGACCGGGAGATTCATGAGTCCCTCCCCGCGTCGCGGCGGCCGATCGGGCCGTCGTAGCGGCGCAGCCACTCGATCAGGTCGACCAGGCGGGCCACGATGTGGTCGTGGTAGCGCCGTCCCTTCTCCTCGGTGACCCCCAGCGAGGAGCTGAAGGAGCCGGTCGGGGTGAAGGCACGCTGCTCCTCACCGGACCAGACGATCTCGACACCGTCCGGGGCCTTGCCGAACAGGTCGTCGCCGACGAACCCGCCGAAGACCTCCTCGAAGTCCACCTGGGCGTCGGTCAGCCGGTCCATGCGGATCCGGCCCGGATAGCGGTAATGGACGTGGGACAGCTCCAGCTCACCCGCGTGGTGCTCGTTGGTGTCCTTGATCTCCGGCGCGGCCGACCGGGCCAGATGCAGCGGATCGGCGATGACGAAGAGCACCTGGGGCAGCTCCTCATCGTGGAGGACACGGGCGGCGGTGTGCAGCGCCGCGAGGTTCGAACCCTTGTGCCCGTTGATCAAGATGATCCGGTCGAAGCCGTGCCGGGCGAGGCTGCGCGCGACATCGCGCACCAGCAGCGTCAGCGTCTCAGGCCGCACCGAGATCGTGCCCGGGAAACCGCCGTGATGGACCGAGTCACCGAACCAGATCGGCGGCGTCACCAGTACGCCCGCCCGCTGCGCCGCGTCCTCGGCCAGCGTGATCGCCACGTAGGAGTCGACACCGAGCACACCGGCCGGACCATGCTCCTCGGTCGCCCCGATCGGCACGATCGCGATCTTGTCCCGCTCCAGGTACGAGGCGACCTCTTCCCAGGTCAGATCCTGGATCCAGACCGAAGGCAACTCCGTCGCCATGGCATTCCTCCACTCGTGGTGGGCGCGGGGTCAGATCTGAAAGGTCTGACGTCTAACGACAGCTACCCTATTGATTTAGTATGTTTTGCGCCAGTTACCCGTAACGACCGATCTTCGGCTGATGCGCACAGGGGGTACCCGCGTTGACGACTCGATCCACGCCGCCCGCCGACCCGGCCGAGGCGCGCCGGCTGTTCCGCGAGGGGCTCGTCACCCCGACCGCGGGCTGGGCGCCCGGCTTCACGCAGGCGAACACGGTCATCGTACCGAGCGAGTACGCCTACGAGGTGCTGCTGTTCTCCCAACGCAACCCGCGGCCCTGCCCCGTACTCGACGTCTCCGACGCGGGCAGCCCGCGCACCGCTCTGGCGCCCGACGCGGACCTGCGCACCGACTTCCCGGCGTACCGGATCTGGCGTGACGGCGAACTGGCAGAAGAGACCGGCGACGTCCGCGACCACTGGCGCGACGACCTGGTGACCTTCCTCATCGGCTGCAGCTTCACCTTCGAGACGCCGCTGCTCGCAGCCGGCATCGAGGTCCGGCACATCACCGCGGGCACCAACGTGCCGATGTACCGGACCGGCGTCGAGTGCCGTCCGGCGGGCCGGATCCACGGGCCGCTCGTCGTGTCCATGCGTCCGATCCCGGCCGACCGGGTGGCCGAGGCGGTACGGATCTCAGGGAGGTTTCCGTCCGTGCACGGCGCGCCGGTGCACGTCGGCGACCCGACCGGGCTGGGCATCACCGACCTCGGCAAGCCGGACTTCGGCGATCCGGTCGAGATCCGGCCGGGCGAGGTGCCGGTCTTCTGGGCGTGCGGCGTCACTCCGCAGGCCGCCATCATGGCCTCCCGCCCGCCGTTCGCCATCACGCACGCGCCCGGTCACATGTTCATCACCGATGTCCCGGACGCCCGCTACGCCGTGTGAATCCCTCCCGATCCCGGCGCGGTCTCGGTCTCGGTCTCGGTCTCGGTCTCGGTCTCGGCGATACCGAACACGCGCTCGGCCGTACGGTGGCCGATCGCCGTCCGCTGATCGTCGGTCAGCGGCATGCTCCGCAGGAAGGCCACGGCGGACGCCGGATCCTCGTACGGAGAATCGATCGCGAACATGATGTTGTCCTCGCCGACCGCGCGCAGGGCGAGCGCCAGCACGTCCGGATCGTCGATTCCGCTCGTGGTGATCACGAAGTTGCGCCGGAAGTACTCGCTCGGCGTGAGCGACAGGCGCGGCATCGGCGTGGCCGCCCCGGCCGTCCGCGCCGCGAACGCGTGCCGGTTGTCGATCCGGCGCAGCCAGTAGGGGATGCCTTCGCCGAGGTGCCCGAGCACGACGGTCAGCCCCGGATGGCGGTCCAGCGTGCCGCTGAGGATGAGCCGCATGGCGTGCAGCCCTGCCTCGGCCTGGTAACCCCAGATCGCCCCCGGCATGCCGTACTCGCGGTAGGCGGCGAACATGCTCGGCGCCCGCGGGTGCAGGTAGATCGGCGCCCGGTTCGCCTCGGCCGCCGCCAGCAGCGGCGCGAACTCCGGCTCGTCCAGGTACCGCCCGCCGGTGTGCGAGTTGATCATGATGCCGTTGAGCCCGAGCGGCCCCATGGCCCGCTCGATCTCGGCGGCCGCGGCGACCGGATCCTGCGGCGCCACCGTGGCCAGCCCGCCGAACCGGCCCGGGTGCCGCCGCACGATCGCGGCCAGCGCGTCGTTGAACTCCCGGGCCAGTGGCACCGCGTCGGCCGCCGGGTAGGGCTGGACCCCGGGCGGGTTGAGGCTGAGCACCGCCATGTCCTGTCCGAGCGCGTCCATCTCCCGCAGCCGGGCATCGAGATCGGCGAGCCGGGCGCGGAACCCGGCGGTGTTCTCCACCGTACGCATCAGGTCCATCTCGGTCTCGTCGCCCGGCACGACGTCCAGGCCGTGCGCGACGCGCAGGAACGCCTCGGTCGTCATGTGCTCCTCGACGGCGATGACCCTCATGCCCGCCGCCCGCCGTCGACCGACATCGCGATCCCGGTGACGTAGGACGCGGCGTCCGAGCAGAGCCAGACCGCCGCCGCCGCGACCTCCTCCGGCGTGGCCAGCCGGCCGAGCGGCGTGATCGCCTCCTGCCGCGCGATCATGTCGGTGTCGCCCGCCCACCGCTCGAACCCGCCCGTACGGGTCGGGCCGGGACAGACGGCGTTGACCCGGATGCCGTCCGGCGCGTAGTCGACCGCGGCGACCTTGGTGAGCCCGACGATGCCGTGCTTGGCGGCCACGTAGGCGGGGGCATGCGGGATCGCGTACAGGCCTCCGTTGGAGGCGATGTTGACGATCGCGCCGCCGCCCTTGAGCAGGGGCAGCTCGTACTTCATGCACAGGAAGGTCCCGGCGAGGTTGACGCGGACCACACGCTCGAACTCGCCCAGGGTCATCTGGTCGAGCCGTCGGTGCGAGGCCACGCCGGCGTTGTTCACGGCGAGGTCGAGGCCGCCGTACGCCGTGACCGTGCGCTCGACCGCCGCACGCACGGAGTGTTCGTCGGCGATGTCGACGGTGACGGCCAGTGCCTCCCCGCCGTCCTTCCCGATCATCTCGGTGGTCTCGGCCGCCGCGCTCTCGTCGATGTCGAGCACGGCGACCGCGGCGCCGCTTCGGGCGAGCTCCCGCGCCGTCGCGCGGCCGATCCCGCTGCCGGCGCCGGTCACCAGTCCCACCTTCGGGGCGACCTCGTTCATGCCAGCGGCTCGTGGTTCGCCCACGCGACCTTGTACGGGTACCGCGACTGCCAGCGGTCGATGACCTCGTGCAGGCCGGGCGCGCCGAACCCCTTCGCCAGCGCGTCGAGGTCGTCCACGGTGACCTGCACGATCGCGGTCGCGATCAGTGCCGGGATGGCCTCCTCGCCGGGGACGGGGAGGTGGCGCCGGGCCACGACCGACCGCACGGAACCGGTGTCGATCATGACCCGTTCGATGTCCGCGAGGTATTGGTCGAGCTCGGTGTCGGGCAGGGGCCGGTCGAAGGAGACGATCATCGTATGCTTGATCATGCATCGATTCTCGATGGCGCGGGCCGCCGGAGTCCAAGACCGGTTCGATCTTCGGCGATAACCTGGAGGCATGGTCGAACTGGAGACCCGCGAACTCGAGTACTTCATCGCGGTCGCCGACGAGCTGCACTTCGGCCGGGCCGCCGACCGGCTCTCGATCGCCCAGCCGGCGCTGTCGAAGGCGATCCGGCGGATCGAGTCCCGGCTCGGCGTCCCGCTGTTCATCCGCTCAAGCCGGCGCGTCGAGCTCACCCCGGCCGGGACGGCGTTGCAGGAACACGGGCGGCATGCGCTCAACGCGGTCGGCGCCGCCGTCCGCAACGCCCGGCGCGCCGGCGACCCCCAGGCACACCTGCGGCTCGTACTCAAGCCCGGCGGCGACGCCGGCCTGCTGTCCGGCATCCTGGCCGAGTACGCCCACCAGCCCGACGCCCGCCGGGTGGACATCCTGTTCAGCGGCCCCGCCGACCGCACCGACTTCCTGCGCGACGGCCGCGCCGACGTCGGCCTGCTCTACGCGCCGTTCGACGATCTCGACGGCCTGGCGCACGAGACGCTGCACGCCGAGGACCGCGTGGTCATCGTCCCGGCCGCGCACCGGCTGGCCGGGCACGCCTCGGCGCGAATGCCCGATCTGGAGGGTGAGA
This sequence comes from Actinoallomurus acaciae, assembly GCF_042429965.1. Taxonomy (NCBI): domain Bacteria; kingdom Bacillati; phylum Actinomycetota; class Actinomycetes; order Streptosporangiales; family Thermomonosporaceae; genus Actinoallomurus; species Actinoallomurus acaciae. The sequence continues at coordinate 11,678 of NZ_JBHLZP010000122.1, read as the reverse complement.
CGCTGCCGCGGTGGAAAGGGGTTCCCGGCGGCGACGGCACCGGTCCCGAGGTCGCCGACGTGGTCCAGTTGATCCACATGATCAGGGTGGGCCGGATGATCGGCATGCTGCCCCGCTCACTGGTCGAACCGGTCCCGGCCGACCTGGTCTGCGTCCCGGTGACCGACGCGCCGCCCAGCCGCCTCGTGCTCGCCTGGAACGAGCAGGACCGCCGGCCACTGGTCGCGTCGTTCGTGGCCGCCGCGCGTTCATCCCAGCAGGTCGAGTAGACGGCCGGCTTGGCGTTCCAGCGTGCCGGGCGGGTTCCGGTCGCGGGCGGGGCCACCGGGGCCGAGCATGAGCATCCAGGAGTAGGCGAACACGCGCCGGAAGTCGCGGACCCGGCCGGCGACCGCGCCGGGAAGGTCGAACTCGCCGAGCAGCGCCGCGGCGTCGAACGTGCCCGGTGTTCGCGTGGAGATGTGCTCGGCGACCTCGGCGAGTTCGAAGGCGCGGTCGCTGCGGCCGGAATCTTCGAAGTCGACCAGCCGTACCTGCTCGCCGTCCCACAGATAGTTCGCCAGGTTGCCGTCGGCGAGCCCGAACACGGGTGTGTCGAGGCCCAGGAGTCGGCCCGTGTCGAGGCCGTCGAGCCATTTCGCGCCCGCCGCGTACGCGTGGGCGACCGTGGGATCCGCACCGAGATCCGGTCGTTTCCCACACAGGGCCTGAGCCTTGGCCACGGCCGCCGCCGGGCTCCACGGGGCGGGCGGCAGGCCGGCCAGGACCGATGGAGGGATCGCCTCGTGCAGCGCCCTGATCGCGCGTGCCATCGCGGCCGTGTGCCGGGGCGTGGTGGTCATGCCGCGCAGCGGAATTCCCGCCAGGCGCGACATCACGACGTACGGGGGCCGCGCGGTGAGGTCGGCGTCGATCGGCTGCGGCACCAGGCCGGGTGAGTGCTCGGCCAGCAGCCGCAGGGCGCGCCACTCGCGTTCGGGCTCACCGCGATCGGCCGAGGTGAACCGTTTGGTCACCTGGTCGCCGCGCACGTCGATGTGATGGGTGCTCGCTCGGCCGACCACCCGCCGAGGCTACCGGAGGGCCCGGCCGCGCCGACGAGCGTCGTCCGGGCTTGGGGGCCGCGCGCTCATTCGTCGTCGTCGTTCTGGCCGTGCAGGAGGTAACCGCGGTTGAGCGCGGCCTTGACCGCTCCGCTGATCGCACCCTGCAAGGTCGCGGCGATGAGCACCTCGGCCCAGCTCCGCTCCAGGTCGCCGGCGTCGGGAGTGTCGTCGTCGCGGGCGATCAGCCGCCAGGTCTGCTTGAAGATCACACCGGCGATCAGGCCGCCCGCGATGCCGAGCGCGGCCGAGGCCGGCCGGGACATGGAGTTCGCCCTGCTCATGAGGGTGTCTTCGCCGGGAACGCGTGCTCGTCGGTCCGCCCGCTCATGACCGCCTCCTCCTGCTCAGCGCCAGCAGCGCGGCCACTGCGCCGACGCCGGCCGCGCCGTACACGAGGGCGGGCCGCCTTCCGGCGACGTCCGCGACCTGGCGCGTGGCGCCGCGCGCCGGCTCGGGGATGTTCTGCTCGGTCTGGCCGAGTGAGACGGCGACCCGCTCACGCATCCGGGCGGCCCGGCCACGTACGCGTGCGGGCACGTCCACCTTCGCCGACAATGCCCGCACCGTCCGGACCAGATCCTGGCGGCTCTGCTCGATCCCGGCGACGAGCTGCTCGCGTTCGCCGGCCCGGCCCGCCCGGGAGGTGTCCTGGCTCATCGTTGCCGCCTTTCGGGAAATGGCTCGCATTCGTTGGTGCGGCCCTCCGTACCCGGGCAGCGCGCACTAATGCGGCATCAACGCGATCCATGGCCACGGCCTCCTCGGCCGGGGGCGCGGGTCAGGTCTCCTGGGCGCGGTGGCGTCCCTCGCCGCCGTCGAAGTCGGTGTAGGTGTAGGGGTTCGGGATGCGCTCGGCGGCGGGCAGTTCCGGGGTGATGCTGTCCTGCCACGCCTCCTCGCCCATGGTGGACCGCGCGTACTCCACGGTGCGCCCCACGGCCGCCTTGGCTCCGGCCAGATCGACGTCGGCCAGGTCCACGAGGCGGTGTTCGTGCTTGACCACGCGCCCGTTGACCAGCACGGTGTGCACGTCGCCGCGGCCCGCCTGGTAGACGACGCTGCCGTACGGATGGAGCAGCGGGTACAGGGCCGGGGCGTCGTCGTTCTTGATCAGTACGAGGTCCGCCTTCTTGCCCGGGGTCACGCTGCCGATCAGCGATTCGAGCCCGAGCGCGCGGGCGCCGCCGATGGTGGCCCAGCGCACGACCTCCTCGGCGCGCAGCCGGTTGTGCACGACGGTGTCGCCTCGGGCGTGCGCCTCCAGATGCTCGCGCGAGCGGTCGGCGGACAGCGTCGCCCGCATCGCGGAGAACAGGTCGGCGCTCCACCACACGCTGGTGTCCATCGACAGCGAGACCGGGATGCCGTGCCGCCGCAGCTCCCAGCTCGGCGGGTAGCCCTGGCCGGCGCTCTGCTCGCTCTCGGTCGACACCGACACGGAGCCGCCGCTGGCGGCGATGCGCTGGTAGGAGTCCTCGCTGAGGGTGGCGGCATGGACGTAGGTGGTGCCGGGCGTCATGAAGCCGCCCTCCCACATCAGCCGGATGCTCTCGTCGTTGGTCGCGCCCCACACGCCGGCGTGCGTGGTGACCCGCAGGCCCAGGTCCCGCGCGGCCTCGAACGCCGCCCGCTCCGGGAACTTCGGGTCGCCGGTGACGTCGAAGGCGAGTTGCAGGCCGAGCATGTCGTCCGGCGTGCCGAAACGCTCGACGAAGCCCCGGAACTCCGGGCTGTTCGTCCACTCCCACGGGGCGCCGAGCAGGTTCCCGTACGCGAGGACGAACCGGCCGGGGGCCGACCGCAGCGCGTCGGCGGCGGCCTCGCCGTGCTCCACCGTTCGCAGCCCGTGCGACCAGTCCACCGTGGTCGTGACGCCCGCGTCGACCGCCTCGATCGCGGACAGCGTGTTGCCGGCGTGGATGTCCTCGGGGCGGAAGATCTTGCCCCAGTTGAGGTAGTAGAAGACGAAGTACTGCGTGAGGGTCCAGTCGGCGCCCAGCCCGCGCAGCGCGGTCTGCCACATGTGCCGATGGGTGTCGACCATGCCGGGCATCAGGATGCCGCCGGAGGCGTCGATCTCGGCGGTGCCGTCGGGCACGGCGAGGTCGCGGCCGATCTCGGCGATCGTGTCTCCGGTGACGAGCACGTCACCGCCCTCGATGACACCGGCGTCATCCATGGTGAGGACGGTCGCGCCGCGGAAGACGATCGGGCGGCCGATGAGTTGGTCGAGGTTCATGACGTCACCTGTGCTCACGTGGAGATGTCCGGGTACGGCAGGGTGAAGTGGGACAGCTTGGCGGCGTAGTCGAGCTGCATCCCCAGCGGCTCGGTGAAGTCGCGCTCGAACATGGCGATCCACAGCGTCAGGGTGAGGAAGTTGTGCGCGCCCATCGCGAACAGGGCGACATGGTCGTGCGTTCTCAGCGCCTGCCGTTCCTCGTCGGTGAAGGACAGCCAGGTCGTACGCTCGCCGCTCGGCAGGTTGAGGATCTCCCCCGCCTTCTCGGCCTCCCACCACGCGACGGTGCCCTCGGGGTCCTCGCGGTAGCGCTCGACGAGCTCGGGGTCGCGATCGATGGTGTAGAGAAACTTGTTCACCAGATATCTGCTCATGAGCCCTCCTTCGCGTCCACCCCGTGCGGATACCAGGTGAAGTACGCCTCCATGGTGTGGAACAGGTCCAGGTTGTCGGCGTAGTCGGCCTTGCGGCCGTCGGCGAGCCCCATCATCAGCATGAAGTCCATGAAGCCGTGGGTGGCGTTGCCCGGGGCGTGCAGGCTGTCGAGCGTGACCTCCGCCAGGCAGGCCTCGAGGTCGCCGCTCGCGATCCACTCGACCGCCTTCGCGTCGAACTCCGGGTCGGGCCCGTGGGGGCCGAACTGGCGCGGGCCGCCCAGTTCGAGCGACAGGTGCCCGGTGCCGATCACCGCGACGCGCAGGTCGCTCGGCCATGCGTCGACCAGCTCGCGGATCGTACGGCCGAGCTGCACGAACCGCTCGGGGCGCGGCAGCGGCGGGGCGAAGATGTTGGTGTAGATCGGCACGATCGGCAGGTCGTTCTGCGGCCGTACGGTGAAGATCGGGCACGTGATGGAGTGGTCGACGCGCAACTCGTTGCTGAAGGCCAGGTCGAAGCCGCGATCGATGCCCTCGCGCAGGAGGTACGCCGACAGCTCCTCGTGCCCCTTGAGGAGGAGCTTCGGCAGGCCGAACTCCCGTTCCTCGTTGTAGTAGTTCGCGTCGTAGAACGGGGCCTTGCCGACCAGGAACTGTGGCATGTTGTCCAGCCAGAGCTGGTGGAAGTGGTCCGAGCCGACCATGACCAGCACGTCGGGACGGGCGCGCGTCAGCGTTTCGCGGTAGGCCTCGACCTTCCGGACCCACTCGGCGGCGAAGGGCGGCGCCTCCCCGGCCGGAAGGTTGCTGGTCCGGTAGTAGAACGGATGGTGCGTCGTGGCCAGAATCGCGACGAGCTTCGCCATCGTGACGGTCCTTCCTCGATAGCAACCGCCTACCGGACACTCGTCCGGTCAGCGGCGTTAGGGGAAAGATGTCGTGCGAGCCGAGTGGTGTCAAGGGGGGCCGCTGCCGGGGCGAGTCGCCGATTCACGGCCCTTCGGCCGCTGTGCGACCATGCTCACGGTGTCACTGCCCGGTGATACCCGGTTGAGCAGGGGGACATCATGGCCGGACGCGGCTCCGATCCCGACTTCGTCGAGGCGCTCGCCCGTGGACTGGACATCTTGTCGTGCTTCGGCGAACGCCGTCCGCGCATGACGCTGACCGAGGTCGCCGCGGCGACCGGCCTGGCGCGCCCGACCGCGCGCCGGCTGCTGCTGACGCTGCGGGAGCTCGGCTACGTCCGGGCCGACGACGGCGCCTTCGCCCTGACGCCGCAGGTGCTGCGCCTGGGCATGTCGTACGTGGGCGCCCTCGGGCTGTGGCACATCGCGCGCCCGCACCTGGAGGACCTGGTCGGCCGGACCGGCGAGTCGTCCTCGATGTCGCAGCTCGACGGGTCCGACATCGTCTACGTCGCCCGCGTCTCGGTGCCGAAGATCATCACCTTGCGGGTCGAGATCGGCACCCGCTTCCCGGCCGCGCGCACCTCCCAGGGCAAGGTGCTGCTCGCGGCCCTGCCGCCGGACGCGCTCCGCGAGACGCTGAGCCTGCCGAGCCGTGCGGGCCTGCCGCCGTTCCTGCCGCGCGACCCGGCCGAGCTGGAGGAAGAACTGCTCACCGTACGCGCACGGGGCTGGGCGCTGGCGGACGAGGAGCTGGCGCCGGGCATCCGGTCGATCGCGGCCCCGGTCCGCGACGGCGCCGGCCAGGTCCGCGCCGCGATGAACGTGACCGTGCACGCGGCCGAGACGAGCGTGGACGCGCTGGTCGGCGAGCACCTCCCCCGGCTCCTGCGAACGGCGGGCGAGATCTCCGCCGAGTGGGCCCTCTGGCAGTCCCGCCCCCACGCCGAGGTGAAGGCCGACCGCACCGCCGGCTGAGACCGGCTCGGGTCAGGTTCTTCGAGCCCTCGGCCGTCACCTACGACCACGTGGGCATGAACCTGTACGTCGGCCGACCCGTTGACAGATGGCGCTCGCCACGACCAAAGTTACGGACAGTTGTCCGTATCGCGGTTGGAGCGCCTCATGTCAGCACCAGGATCAGGAACGTCCGGGCCGCTGTCGGGCATCGTGGTGGCCGACTTCTCCCGGGTGCTCGCGGGCCCGTACTGCACGATGCTGCTCGCCGACCTCGGCGCGGAAGTGATCAAGGTGGAGGGCCCGGCCGGCGACGACACCCGGCACTGGGTGCCGCCCGTACGCGACGGTGTGGGCACCTACTTCCTGGCGGTCAACCGCAACAAGCGGTCCATCGTGCTCGACCTCGCCGACCCGGGGGACGCCGAGGTCGCCCACGCCCTCTCCGCTCGGGCCGACGTGTTCATCCACAACTTCAAGCCCGGGGGCCTGGCGAAGTTCGGCCTCGACCATGACGCCGTGGCCGCGCGCAACGCCGACGTCATCTACTGCGAGATCAGCGGCTTCGGGGCGGCGGAGGGCGCGTCGCTGCCCGGGTACGACCTGCTCGTCCAGGCCATGTCCGGGCTGATGAGCCTGACCGGAGACCCCGGCGGACCGCCGTACCGCTCCGGCATCTCCGTCTTCGACATCATGACCGGCCTGCACTCCGCGATCGGCATCCTCGCCGCGCTGCACCACCGCGACCTCACCGGGCAGGGCCAGCGGGTCGAGACGAACCTGCTCTCCACCGCGCTCAGCACCATGGTCAACCAGGTGTCGGCATACATCGCGGGCGGCGTGGTCCCCCATCGAATGGGCAACGCGCACCTGAGCCTCTTCCCGTACGAGCCGCTCCCCACCGGCGACGGGGAGCTGATCGTGGCGGCCGGCAACAACGGGCAGTTCCGCCGCCTCTGCGCGGCGATCGGCGCGCCCGAACTGGCCGACGACGGGCGTTTCACGACCGTGGGGCGCCGCAACGACAACCGCGAGGAGCTGCGGCCCCGGCTCCTCGAACGCCTCGCCACCCGGTCGGCGCAGGAGTGGTTCACCGTGCTCACCGAGGCGGGCGTACCCTGCGGGCCGATCAACGACGTGCGCGGCGGAGTCGAGCTCGCCGACGAGCTGGGCCTGGAGCCGGTCGTCTCGCCCGACGGCGTGCCGAGCGTGCGCAACCCGGTGCGCATGTCGGCCACGCCCGCACGCTACGACCTCGCGCCGCCGGCCCTGGACGCCCACGGTGACGAGGTACGCGCCTGGCTCGGCCTGCCCACCCGGAAGGCCTGAGAAGCACCCGACCCTACGGAAGGACCGACGCGTGACCCGACCCGTCCCCGAGTTCCCGACCTCGATCGGCACGTCCGACCCCACGACCATCACGCTGCTCGGGCAGGATCTGGCCCGGGACCTGATGGGGAACGTGAGCTTCGGTGAGCTCGCGTACTGGCTGCTCACCCTCGAACGGCCGACCCCGCAGCAGTCGCGGCTGTTCGAGGCCGTGCTGCTCGGCCTCGCCGACCACGGGTTCACCCCGACCGCGATCGCCGCGCGCCTGACCTACCTCAGCGCGCCGGACGCGATCCAGGGCGCGCTCGCCGCCGGGCTCCTCGGCGGCGGCTCGCGGTTCCTCGGCGTCACCGAGGACACCGGCCGGTTCCTCGCCGACGTCCTCGCCGAGACCGGCGAGGACCCGTCCGACGAGGCGGGCTGGGACGCACTGGCCGAACGCGCGGTCGCCGCGCGCAAGGCCGCCGGGCTGCTGGTCCCCGGCCTGGGCCACCCGGTGCACAAGGAGGGCGACCCGCGCACGCCGGTCATCATCCGCATCGCCCACGAGGAGGGCCTGTACGGGCCGCACCTGGCGCTGTTCGAGGCCGTCGGCCGCATACACCCCCGGATCCTCGGCCGTACGCTGCCGCTCAACGGGGCCGGGGTGAGCGGCGCGGCCCTCGCCGACCTCGGCCTGCCGCTCGAACTGCTCCGCGGCACCGTGCTCCTCGCCCGATGCGCCGGGCTGCTCGGGCACATCGCCGAGGAACTGCGCCACCCGGTGGCCAGCGACATCTATCTGACGGTCGACCGCAACGCGACGTACGTGAATCCCGAGAGCTGAGTCGTGAACGGCGGGCCCGAACCGCACAACGCTCGTCCTGAGGCCCTGGTGGGGTGGCGATTCGAGGCCGGGGCGGGATGATGGGGTCATGCCGGACGAGGTGGATCTCACGAAACAGCGGGTCCGAAACCCCTGGGGGCAGGGTGAGCGGCTCCGTACGGAGATCCTGGACGCGGCCGTGCGGCTGCTCTCGGAGCTGGGCGGCGCGGAGGCGCTGACGATCCGCGGGGTCGCGCGGGCGGCCGGCATCGCCCCGGCCAGCATCTACCAGCACTTCGCCGACAAGGTCGCGCTCGTCCGCGGGGTCGTCGAGTACGACTACCAGCGGCTCTCGGCCGTCATGCGGGAGGCCGACGAGAGCGTCGACGCGGGCGACGTGGTCGGCCGGGTTCGCGCGCAGATGCACGCCTACTGCCGGTTCGCGATCGCCAACCCGGGTCACTACCGGCTGATGCTGGGCAACCGCCGCATCACACATGAACCGGACGGCCGCCCGTACGGCCCGCTGGTGCCCGTGGTGGAGTCCGTCGGCGCCGCGTTCGAACGCTGCGAGCGGGCGGGCCGGCGACTGCGTCTGCCGAGCGACCGCGCGGCCGTGGTGGTGTTCGTCGGGACCCACGGCCGGGTGGCGCTGTTCCACTCGGGCCGGGCCGACGAGGACGCCGACCGCATCCTGCAGTTCGTCGACGAGCTCATCTCCCTCGTCATCGAGTAGAAGCCCCGCGCCACCGCTGACCGCAGTCGGCCGGGTCCCGAGAAACCGCAGGACAAACAACTACTTAGCAGGAGAAACGTGATTTAGACCTCATTGCGGCACTCTCCTCAGGCATTGCCGGGCGGCATATGCTGAGAAAGTCACCGAACAATCGTTCGGCAACTTTCCGTGTAGGAGGCCTCGATGCCGGACACGCGCGTGCCCGCCTACCCGATGAAGCGCGGCTGCCCGTTCGATCCACCACCCGAACTCGCTCGGATCCGCGCCGAAGACCCCGTGACCAGAGTGCGGCTCTGGGACGGCAGCCACCCCTGGCTGATCACCGGCTACGACGACCAGCGCGCCGTACTGAGGGACCGCCGGTTCAGCGCCGACGTGAGAAGACCCGGATACCCGCACGTCACCGCCGCCTCGCAGGCGCGGCGTCGGCGGTCGCGGTCGTTCATCTCGATGGACGAGCCCGAACACGGCAGGTACCGCAGGATGCTGACCAGCACCTTCATGATCAAGCGCGTGGAGGCCCTGCGCCCGCGGATCCAGAAGATCGTGGACGAGCTCATCGACGCGATGCTCGCCGGGACGCCGCCGGTGGACCTGGTCTCGGCCTTCGCGCTGCCCGTGCCGTCGCTGGTGATCTGCGAGCTGCTCGGCGTCCCGTACGCCGACCACGACTTCTTCCAGCGGTGCAGCCGGACCGTGATCAGCAGCCGGTCCACCCCCGAAGAGGCGGTCGCGGCCGGCGACGAGCTGAAGGAGTACCTGATCCGCCTGCTCGGCCGCAAGGCCGACGAGCCCGCGGACGATCTGCTCAGCCGGCTCCTCGTCGAACAGGCCGGGACGATGACGCACTCCCAGATCGCCGACATGGGCATGCTGCTGCTCATCGCCGGGCACGAGACGACCGCGAACATGATCGCGCTCGGCACGCTGACCCTGCTCCAGCACCCCGACCAGCTCGACGAACTACGCGAGGGCGACCCTGGCCTGGTCAAGAGCGCGGTGGAGGAGCTGCTGCGCTACCTCAACATCGTGCACAGCGGCCGGCGCCGGGTGGCCATCGAGGACGTCGAGATCGGCGGGCGGTTGATCAAGGCCGGCGAGGGCGTCATCGTGGCGACCGACGCGGGCAACCGCGACGAGAACGCCTTCTCCGATCCGGACGTGCTGGACATCCACCGCGACGCACGTCACCACGTGGCCTTCGGGTACGGCGTGCACCAGTGCCTCGGCCAGCCGCTCGCGCGGGTCGAGCTGCAGGTGGTCTACAGCACGCTCTACCGCCGCGTCCCGACGCTGCGGCTCGCGGTGCCGCTGGAAGAGGTCAGGTTCAAACACGACATGCTCGTGTACGGCGTCCACGAGCTGCCCGTCTCCTGGTGAGGAGGAATTCCCCATGAAGGTCAGCGTCGATCAGGACAAGTGCATCGGATCGGGCCAGTGCGTGATGCTCGCTCCGGCCGTGTTCGACCAGCGCGATGAGGACGGCATCGTCATCCTCCGCGACGCGAACCCACCGTCGGACCTGGACGACGACGTCAGCGAGGCCGCCCAGGTCTGCCCCGGCCTCGCGATCAGCGTCGAGGACTGACCCGCCGTACGTCGTGGGGGCGCCGGGGCGATCGGTAGCCGATGTTTGACTCGATTCGGCATCTGGTCATACGGTTCGCCTGTGAGCGCCCCCACCGAACGACTCCGCGATCCCCGGCAGCGTGCCGCGCGCGCCACGAGGATCCTCGACGTGGCGGCCGACCTGCTGTTGCGCCACGGCTACCGGCGGGTGACCATCGACGACGTCGCCGCCGGGGCCGGCATCGGCAAGGGCACGGTCTACCTGCATTGGAAGACCCGCGAGCAGTTGTTCAGCGTGGTGTTCGCACGCGAGGTGCTCTACGCGCTGGACGAGCTGCGCCAGGCCCTGCGGCGGGATCCGCGGGTGAGCCTGCTGCATCGTTTCGCGCACACCTACTTCCTGGCGATCGCGAACCGGCCGCTGCTGCGCAGCCTCCTGCTGGGCGACCCCGAGCTGCTCGGCAGGCTGACCAGCGCGCCCGGCACCGGCCGCGATGACCGGCACCGGGCGGTGCTGTACGGGTACCTCCGGTTGCTCGCGGAGCGCGGTCTGCTGCGCGACGACCTGAGCGTCGACGAGGTCGGCTACGCCTACGACGCGACCTTCGAGGGCTTCCTGCGGGCCGAGGACGCCTCGGCCGTGAAAGGCCCCGAACAGCGCGCCGGCCTTCTCGCGCTAACCGTCCGGCGCGCCCTCGAGAACGAGCGGCAGGCCACCGACGCCGCCGTCGAAGATCTGGCCGCCGCCACCGGTGCGCTTCTGGGCGACCTGATCGACGCCGACCGTGCCGAGTTCGGCATCCCCGAGGCCTGACGGCCCTCAGCCCCAGGAACGGCAGGACCGCCGGGAGGCCTGATCCGGCCGGACGTCGGGGTTGCTTCGTGTGGGCGGCGTTGGGAAGGTCGCGGCATGACGACCGCAGGGCCGAAGACGCCCGTCGGCGCGGGGCCGCCCCGGTTGGCGGCCGGCCCCGTGGCGGTCGTGGTCGTCGGGCTCGCCGCCGTGCTCAGCGCGCTGTCCCCCCGGTACGGCTTCCATCGCGACGAGCTGTACTTCCTCGTCGCCGGCGGGCATCCCGCCTGGGGTTACGTCGACCAGCCGCCGCTGACGCCGCTCATCGCGCGGGCCGCCACCGCGCTGTTCGGGGACACGCCCGCCGGGCTGCGTGTCGCCGCCACTCTCGCCGGTGCCGCCACCGTGTTCGTCACCGCCCTCATCGCGCGGGAGCTGAACGGCGGCCGGCGGGCGCAGGTGTTCGCGGCGCTGGCCGCGGCGGTGTCCGGGTTCGTCCTCGCGGTCGGGCACATGGTCTCGACGGCAACGTTCGACCTGCTCGCCTGGCTGGTGGTCGCGTGGCTGGCGCTCGGGCTGGCGCGTACGGGTGACGGCCGCCGGTGGCCCGTGCTCGGTGCCGTGGTCGGACTGGCCATGCTGAACAAGTACCTGGTCGGGATGCTCGCGGTCGCGCTGCTCATCGCGGTGCTCTCCGTCGGGCCGCGCGGCGTGCTGCGCGGCCGGTGGCCGGTCGCCGCGGTGGCCATCGCCGCCGTCATCGCCACGCCGAACCTGTGGTGGCAGGCCACGCACGGCTGGCCGCAGCTCACCGTCGCCGGGGGCATCAGCTCCGACGACGGGGCGGCGAACCGCG
>NZ_JBHLZP010000121.1:27760-28150 GCF_042429965.1 Actinoallomurus acaciae | reverse complement strand
TCACCACCCGCAGCCAACTCATGCAAACCGCACCCACCAACGGCGCAATGGCCGCAATCGAAGCCACCCCCGACGAGTTGGCCGAATCCCTCAGCGAATATCAGGGCCAAGCCACCCTCGCCGCCGTAAACGGGCCGAAAGCCGTCGTCGTCTCCGGCAACCAAGACGCCGTACTCGCGATCGCCGCGCACTGGGCCACTCAAGGCCGCAGAACCCGGCAACTCACCGTCTCCCACGCCTTCCACTCCCCCCACATGGACACGATCACCGAGGAACTCACTCAGGCCGCCGCCAAGATCACTGTCCAACCACCACGCATCCCCCTGATCTCCTGCCTCACCGGAGACTTCATCGACATCGAACAACTCAGCACACCGGACTACTGGGCCG
>NZ_JBHLZP010000121.1:22652-27712 GCF_042429965.1 Actinoallomurus acaciae | reverse complement strand
CGCCGCCGCCGGAACAACCATCTTCCTCGAAACCGGACCCAGCGGCGGACTCGCCACCATGGGCCAAAACTGCCTCGCCCAGGAACACCAGTCCGTCTTCCTTCCCACGCTCAACACCCACCGCCCCGAACCCGAAACCGTCCTAGAAGCCGCCGGCCAAGCATGGGCGAACGGCGCCGAAATGGACTGGAGCAGATACTTCGACGGGAAGGACCGAGGAGCCGGAACCCAACTGCCGACCTACCCCTTCCAGCGACGCCGGTACTGGCTGGAACGACAGCCCGCCGACGTGTTCGGCGCCGGACTCGGCCAAGCCGACCACCCACTCCTCGGCGCGGTGGTGCGACTCGCCGAAGACGACGGCGCCGTACTGTCGGGACGGCTCGTCGTGTCCGCCGTGTCGTGGCTGGCCGACCACGTCGTCGACGGCACCGTCATCTTCCCCGGCAGCGGATTCGTCGAACTCGCCATCCGCGCCGGCGACGAGATGGGCTACGGACACCTTGAAGAACTCACCCTCGAAACACCACTGAGCATCCCCGCCGACGGCACGATCCTGCTCCAGGTCCGCATCGGCGGCGCCGACGAGACCAGGCGACGGCCGGTCGCGATCTACGCCGGGTCCGACGACCAGTGGACCCGGCACGCCACCGGGATCCTCACCGACGCCGACCCGTCCGCCCCCGACGCCGACGCGGCGGCATGGCCGCCGCCCGAGGCGGTCCCGCTCCCCGTCACCGACGCGTACGAATCGCTGGCCGAGCGCGGCCACCGGTACGGGCCCGCGTTCCAAGGACTGCGCGCCGCCTGGCGGCACGGCACCGCCATCCTCGCCGAGGTGGCGCTCCCCGCCACCGAGCACTCCGCCGCTGCCCGCTACGGCATCCACCCCGCCCTCCTCGACGCCTGCCTGCACGCCGCCGAAGCGACCGGCGAGGACCTCCTGCTTCCCTCCTCCTGGACCGGGGTTCGCCTGCACGCGACCGGCGCCACCGCCGTACGCGTGCGGATGGAGCCTTCAGGCCGCGACGCCCTGTCCGTGTCCATCAGCGATGACACGGGCGCGCCCCTCGCCGAGGTGCGGTCGATACGGCTGCGGCCCTACGACGCCGGCGTACGGCCGGCCGCGTCGCCGGGCGGTTCGGCGGGCCGGTTGTTCCGCGTGGTCTGGCTGCCGCTCGGCTCGGGGGATCTTCCCGGCGGTGATGGCGCGGGCGGCGTCGTCTCGGTCACCCGGTGCGCGGTCCTGGCCGCCCCCGGAGATCCGCTGCCGGACCCGGCGATGGCGTCGGCGTGGGATGAGCACCCCGAGGATCGCGTCTTGGTGGACATCGACGAGGACCCGGACTCGCTCCGGCTGGTGCCGGCCGTGGCCGCGTCGGGCGAGCCGCGCGTCGCCATCCGGGCCGGGCGGGCCTTCGTCCCGCGCATGCGCCGGGCGGAGACGAAAGACCCCGAGGTGCCCCTCGCCGGTACCGCGCTGGTCGTCGGCGGGGATGCCGAGCTGCCCGGACTCGACGTCGTGACGGCACGGACGGCCGACCGCGACCAGCTCGCACGTATGCTGGAGGATCACCGCCCATCGGTCGTCGTCGTACGCTATGACCCTCGGACGGCGCAGGACCTGCACGAGCTGACCGCGAACATGGACCTGAGCGCGTTCGTCATGGTCTCCTGCGGCGCCTTCGGCGACGCGCTCGCCCGGCATCGTCACGACCTGGGGGCGCCGGCCACCTCGCTGCCGGACAAGGCGCTGCCGTTGCTGGCCTCGGCCGTCGCCGCCGGCGATCCGGTCGTCGTGGCCGAGCGCATGGACCTCGCCGAACTCCGTGCGCTCGCCGCCTCCGGGACGCTCCCGGCCCGCTGGCGGTCGCTGGTGCGTGTGCCGGCCAGGCTCCGCGACACCGGTGAGTCCTCGCTGGCCCGCCGGCTGGCCGCCGCTTCGCGGTCCGAGCAGACCCGGCTCGTGCTCGCCCTGGTCCGTACGGAGGCCGCGGCCGTCCTGGGGCAGCCGTCTCCGGAGCTGATCGATATCGAGCGCGGCTTCCTGGAACAGGGCTTCGACTCTCTCACCGCGGTCGAACTGCGCAACCGCCTCACCGCCGCGACCGGCCTGCCGCTCCCGTCGACGATCATCTTCGATCACCCGTCGCCGGCCAAGCTCGCGAGCTGGGTGCGCGGCGAACTCATCGGCGGCCCCCGGCCGGCATCACCGCCCGGGACGCACACCGCTCCGGCCTCGGACGACCTGGTCGCCGTGGTGGGGATGGCGTGCCGGTTCCCCGGTGGGGCGGACTCGCCCGAGGGGCTGTGGCAGGTGGTGTCCGGAGGGGTGGACGCGGTGTCGGGCTTTCCGACCGACCGCGGATGGGACCTGCGAGGCCTCTACGACCCCGATCCGAACCACTCGGGAACCACCTACGTACGCGAAGGCGGGTTCGTCACCGGGGTCGCCGACTTCGACGCGGAGTTCTTCGGGATCAGCCCCCGTGAGGCGCTGGCGATGGACCCCCAGCAGCGGCTGCTGCTGGAGGTGTCCTGGGAGGCGCTGGAGCGGGCGAGCATCGATCCCTGGTCGTTGCGGGGCAGCCGGACCGGTGTGTACGTCGGTGCGCTCGGCTCCGACTACATCAACGAGGCGCAGCGCGTGCCGCCCCAGGCCGAGGGCCTGGCCATGACGGGCAACGCGTTCAGCGTGTTGTCCGGACGAGTGTCCTACCTGCTGGGCCTCGAAGGCCCGGCGGTCAGCGTGGACACGGCGTGCTCCTCCTCCCTCGTGGCCATGCACCTGGCCCGGCAGGGGCTCCTCCTCGGCGAATGCGACCTGGCACTGGCCGCCGGTGTCACGGTCTTCGCGAGCCCGTCCATCTTCGTGGAGTTCTCCCGCCAGCGTGCGATCGCTCCCGACGGCAGGTGTAAGGCGTTCTCGGCGAGCGCGGACGGGCTCAGCACCGCCGAGGGCGTGGGCGTCCTCGTGGTGGAGCGCCTGTCGGACGCCCGCCGCAACGGGCACCCGGTGCTGGCGGTGGTGCGGGGCAGCGCGGTCAACCAGGACGGGGCCAGCAGCGGACTCACCGCGCCGAGCGGCCCCTCGCAGGAGCGGGTGATCCGGGCCGCGCTGGCCAACGCGGGCCTGCGGCCCGAGGAGGTCGACGCCGTGGAGGCGCACGGCACCGGCACCGCGCTCGGCGACCCGATCGAGGCGCAGGCGCTGATCGCCACCTACGGGCAGGAGAGGGACACGCCGCTGTGGGTCGGGTCCGTCAAGTCGAACATCGGCCACGCCCAGGCCGCCGCCGGCGCGGCCGCCCTCATCAAGACGGTGCTCGCGTTCCGTCACGACCTGCTGCCCAGGACGCTGCACGTGGACGAGCTGTCCCCGCACGTCGACTGGTCGTCGGGAGCCGTCTCGGTGCTGACGGAGCCCCGGCCCTGGCCCGGCCAGGACGGCAGACCGCGCCGGGCCGGTGTCTCGTCGTTCGGCATCAGCGGTACCAACGCCCACATCATCCTCGAGGAGGCGGCGCCCTCTCCCGTCGACGTACGCGAGGACCGGCCCGCCGTCTTCGCGACCGGCTCGGCGATTCCCTGGGTGATCTCCGGGGCCGGGCCGGCGGCGCTGCGCGCACAGGCGGTCCGGTTGCGCGAGTTCGCCGCCGGGCATCCGAACCTGACGGCCCGGACGATCGCGAGCGCGCTCACCACCCGTACCGCCCTGTCGCATCGCGCGCTCGTCGTCGGAACCGACCGCGACGAGTTGCAGCGTGGGCTCGCGGAGCTCGCGGAGGAACAGCCCGCGACCGGCATCGGCACCGGCACGGGGGAGGTCGTCCTGGTCTTCCCCGGTCAGGGCTCGGAGTGGGCGGGGATGTGCACGGAGCTCCTGGTCTCCTCTCCCGTGTTCGACCGCCGGATGCGAGAGTGCGATGACGCCCTGCGTCCGTTCACCGGCTGGTCGCTGCTGGACATGGTGCGCGACGAGGCGACCGCCCTCGAACGCACGGACGTCGTTCAGCCGCTGCTGTTCGCGATGATGGTGTCCCTGGCCGAACTCTGGCGGCAGGCGGGCGTACGGGTCGCCGCGGTCGTCGGGCATTCCCAGGGTGAGATCGCGGCGGCGTACGTGGCCGGCGCCCTGTCGCTGGAGGACGCGGCCAGGATCGTCGCGCTTCGCAGTCAGGCCCTGGTGAAGATGACCGGCGGCGGGATGGCCGCGGTGGCGGCCGATCGCGAGGCCGTCGCCCCCCGGCTCAACGACCGGCTGTCCGTGGCCGCCGTGAACGGGCCGAACGCGGTGGTGGTCTCCGGCGAGACCGCGGCGATCGACGAGCTGGTCGAGGGCTGCACCGCCGACGGGCTGCGAGCGCGCCGCCTGTCCCCGCGCTACGCCTCCCACTCGTCCCAGGTGGAGTCCCTGCGCGATGAGATCCTCGACCTCTTGGCGCCGGTCACACCTCGCCCGTCCGACATCGCCTTCTGCTCCACCGTGACCGGCGCGCCGGTCGACACCTCCGTGCTCGACGCCGAGTACTGGTACCGCAACCTGCGCCGGCCGGTGGAGTTCGAGACGGCGGTACGCGCGCTGCTGGACGACGGCCATTCGATCTTCGTCGAGGTGAGCCCGCACCCGGTTCTGACGGCCGCGCTGACCGAGACGTTCGAGTCCGCGGGCAGCGATGCCCGGGCCGTGGGTACGCTGCTCCGCGGAGAAGGCGGCTCCGGTGACTTCCTGATGGCCGTCGGCCGGGCGTGGGCGGCGGGCGCCCGGGTGGAGTGGAGCAGGTTCTTCGGCGGTGACCGGGGGACGGAGGCGGAGTTGCCGACCTATCCGTTCCAGCGGCGTCGTTACCTGGAGCGACAGGCCGCCGACGTGTCCGGCGCCGGGCTCGACCAGGCCGACCACCCACTCCTCGGCGCGGTGGTGCATCTGGCCGAAGACGACGCGGCGGTGCTGTCGGGACGGATCATCGTCCCGGCGATTTCATGGCTGGCCGACCACGTCGTCGACGGCACCGTCATCTTCCCCGGCAGCGGATTCGTCGAACTCGCCATCCGCGCCG
>NZ_JBHLZP010000121.1:20335-22638 GCF_042429965.1 Actinoallomurus acaciae | reverse complement strand
GCTACGGACACCTTGAAGAACTCACCCTCGAAACACCACTAAGGATCCCCGCCGACGGCACCGTCTCCATCCAGGTGCGGGTCGGGGGCGCCGACGAGTCCGGACGACGACCCGTCACAGTCCACTCCGGGGCCGGTGACCAGTGGACCCGGCACGCCTCCGGAACACTCACCAACGCCGACCCGCCCGCCCCCGACGCCGACCTGACGACTTGGCCGCCGCCGGGCGCCACCTCGATACCGGTCGCCGACCTCTACACGTCGCTGGCGCAGCGCGGCTACCAGTACGGGCCCGCGTTTCGCGGGCTGCGCGCGGCCTGGCAGGACGGCGCACCACCATGTTCGCCGAAGTGGCCCTGCCCAGCACGGAACACTCCACCGCCGCCCGCTACGGCATCCACCCCGCCCTCCTCGACGCCTGCCTGCACGCCGCCGGAACAACAGGCGAAGAACTGCTGCTCCCCTTCACCTGGACCGGCGTCCGACTGCACGCGATCGGCGCCACCGCCGTACGCGTACGGATCGACGCCGCCGACCACCGCCGCTGCGGAATCGTGGTGGCCGACGGCAGCGGCGGCCCGGTGCTGTCCGCCGAATCGGTCGCGTTCCGCCCCGCGTCGACCGCGGTGCGGGACGTGCCCGACGCGATCTTCCGGGTGGAGTGGGTACCGGCGCCCCGCCCGCAAACACCCACGAGCGAGCAGACCACGACCGAACGGCCGTTGGCCGGAAAGATCGATTGGGGCTCGCCGCTGCCACAGATCGCGGTGGTGCGCTGCCCAGGCGAGCAGGCCGAGCCCGAAGAGGCCGCCGCGGCGGCGATCACGGTGTTGCAGGACTGGCTCGCCGACGAACACTCCACCTCCTGTCAGCTCGTGATGGTGACCAGCCACGCCATCGGCCCCGACACCCAGGACCTGGCCTCCGCGCCCATCTGGGGCGTGATGCGATCAGNCAAACCGAAAACCCCGGCCGATTCACCATCATCGACACCGACGAAACCCAAAACCTCAACACAGCACTCACCACCGACGAACCCCAACTCATGATCCGCAACGAGCAGATCCTGATCCCCCGACTCGCCCGCGGCAGCACGGCACTGGTCCCCCCACCAGGACAACGCGCCTGGCGCGTCGAAGCCGTCCGGCAAGGATCCTTGGAAGACCTCACCGCCGTACCATGCCCGGACGCACTCGCCCCACTCGAACCCGGTCAGATACGGATCGGACTGCGCGCCGCCGGACTGAACTTCCGCGACGTCGTCGTGGGCCTGGGCATGATCCCCGGACAGACCGGAATCGGCAGCGAGGGCGCCGGAACGGTCCTGGAGATCGGCCCCGACACCAAGGGGCTCAACGTCGGCGACCGCGTCATGGGCGTCATGGGCGGAGCCTTCGGCCCCATCGCCGTCACCGACCACCGCCTGGTCGTACCGATCCCGGCCGACTGGTCCTGGGAACAGGCCGCCGCGGTTCCGATCGCGTTCCTGACCGCCTACTACGGCCTCGCCGACCTCGCCCAACTACACGCAGGACAAACCGTACTGATCCACGCCGCAACCGGCGGCGTCGGAATGGCCGCCATCCAACTCGCCCAACACTGGGGCGCAGAAGTCTTCGCCACCGCCAGCCCCACCAAATGGCCCACCCTCCACGCCATCGGTCTAAACGACGCCCACACGCCCACATCGCCTCCTCCCGAACCACCCAATTCGAAAACCACTTCAAAACCACCACCAACGGACGCGGAATCGACACCGTACTCAACTCACTCACCGGCGAACTCACCAACGCCTCACTACGACTCCTCACCAACCACGGACGATTCATCGAAATGGGCAAAGCCGACATCCGCCACCCCGAAGACATCACCCGCGACCACCCCGGCGTGACCTACCGGGCCTTCGACCTTCCCGAAGCAGCCCCGGAGCGGCTCCAGGAGATGCTCGCCCACGTCACCGCCCTGCTCCAGCAGGGCACCCTCACGCCGCTGCCCATCGCCACCTGGGACGTCCGCCGCGCACGCGACGCATTCCGGCACATGAGCCGAGCCCAGCACACCGGAACACCGGAAAAATCGTCCTCACCATCCCCCAACCCCCGAACCCCGAAGGCACCGTTCTGATCACCGGTGGCACCGGCCTCCTCGGCTCGATGACCGCCCGCCACCTGGCCACCGCACACGGCGCCAAGCATCTCCTGCTCCTCAGCCGTCGTGGCGAGGACGCTCCTGGCGCGACCGAACTGACAGCCGAACTCGCCGCACTCGGCACGAAGGCAACCATCACCGCCTGCGACACCGCCG
>NZ_JBHLZP010000121.1:0-20318 GCF_042429965.1 Actinoallomurus acaciae | reverse complement strand
ACACCATCGACACCATCCCCGCCGAACACCCCCTCACCGCCGTCATCCACACCGCCGGCATCCTCGACGACGCCACGCTCACCTCCCTCACCCCCCGGCAGCTCCACACCGTCTTCGCGCCCAAGGCCCGGGCAGCGCTGAACCTGCACGAACTGACCACCGGCCTCGACCTGGCCGCATTCGTCCTCTACTCCTCCGCCGCCGGAATCATGGGCAACCCCGGCCAGGCCAACTACGCAGCCGCCAACACCCTCCTCGACGCCCTCGCCTGCCACCGCACAAACCACGGAGAACCCGCCACCTCCATCGCCTGGGGCATGTGGACCGGCGGCATGAGCGCCCACCTCCAACGAAGACCTCGCCCGCCTCGCCCGCAACGGCGCCCTCCCCCTCGACGCCGACACCGGCATGCGCCTTTTCGACATCGCCCGCTCCACGGACGATCCCCAGCTCATGGTCTCCCTCACCGACACCACCAAGCTCCGCGGCCTGGCCGCCGCCGGGCAACTCGCCCCGCTCTGGCGCAACCTCGTCCACGTCGCCGGCCGCCCCACCGCCGACAGCGACACCAATGCCGCCCCCATCGAGCAGCGACTCACCGGACTGACCGCCCAGGAACAACACCACCTGCTCCTGACCCTCGCCCGAACTCACACCGCCACGGTCCTCGCCCACGACAGCGCGAACGACATCGACCCCGACACCGGCTTCTCGACCTCGGCCTCGACTCACTCACCGCCCTCGAACTCCGCAACCGACTCGCCACCGCCACCGGCCTCCAACTCCCCGCGACCCTCATCTTCGACCACCCCACCCCCACCGTCCTCGCCGAATACCTCCGGACCAGGATCGCTCCGGATACCGCCGCCGAACCGGCCGGCAACGGCGAGGTGGATGCCGCCGGCGGCGACACCGCGATCGATTCGATGAGCGTCGATGACCTGATCCGCCTTGTTCACAGCGAAGACCGGAATTGATCCCGAGAGCGGAGAGCTGACGATGGCCGACACCGACCAGGTTGTACGGGCTTTGCGGAGTTCGGTGAAGGAGGCCGAGCGGCTGCGGCGTGAGGTGCGGCGCTTAGAGGAGGCCGACGCGCGGTCGCGGGAGCCGGTCGCGGTGGTGGGAATGGCGTGCCGGTACCCGGGCGGCGTGGCCTCCCCCGAAGACCTGTGGCAGGTCGTCTCCGACGGCGTCGACACCGTGTCGGAACTCCCGGCCGACCGTGGATGGGACCCGGAGGAGATCTACGACCCCGACCCGGACCACGCGGGGACCTCCTACGTACGCGAAGGCGGGTTCATCACCGGAGTCGCCGACTTCGACGCGGAGTTCTTCGGGATCACCCCCCGCGAGGCACTCGCGATGGACCCGCAGCAACGGCTGCTCCTGGAGGTCTCCTGGGAGCTGTTCGAACGCTCCGGAGTGGACCCGGCCCTGCTGCGCGGCACCCGTACCGGGGTGTTCGTCGGCGCCAACGGCTCGGAGTACGTCCCCAGCGTCGGCAGCGCCCCGCAGGACATCGAGGGATACGTGTTCACCGGCAACATGCCGAGTGTGGCCTCGGGCCGGCTGGCGTACGTGTTCGGGCTGGAGGGCCCGGCCGTCACCGTGGACACCGCGTGCTCCTCCTCCCTGGTCGCGATCCACCTGGCCTGCCAGTCCCTGCGTACGGGAGACTGCTCGCTCGCGATGGCCGGTGGAGTGACGGTCATGGGGTCCTCCGCGATCTTCGTCGAGCTGTCGCGGCAGCGAGCCCTGTCACCGGACGGGCGGTGCAAGGCGTTCTCCGCCACCGCCGACGGGTTCGGGCCCTCCGAAGGAGTCGGACTCGTACTGCTGGAGCGCCTGTCGGACGCCCACCGCAACGGCCATCCCGTCCTGGCCGTTGGCCGTCATCCGCGGCAGCGCCGTCAACCAGGACGGAGCCAGCAGCGGACTCACCGCACCCAGCGGCCCCTCACAGGAGCGGGTGATCCGAGCGGCGCTGGCCAACGCGGGACTGCGACCCGAGGAGATCGACGCCGTCGAGGCACACGGCACCGGCACCGCCCTCGGCGACCCCATCGAAGCCCAAGCCCTCATCACCACCTACGGACAACAACGCCGCCACCAACCCCTCTGGATCGGCTCGGTCAAATCCAACATCGCCCACACCGCCAGCGCCGCCGGAATCGCCGGCCTGATCAAAATGATCATGGCAATGCGCCACGGAATCCTCCCCAAAACCCTCCACGCCGACGAGCCCTCACCCCACATCGACTGGAACGCCGGAATATCCCTCCTGACCAGTGCCATGCCCTGGCCACAAGACACTCGTCCCCGACGCGCCGGAGTCTCCTCCTTCGGCATCTCCGGAACCAACGCCCACCTCATCCTCGAACACACCCCCGCTCCCACGCCGTCCATCGCCGCGAGCCCCGGACCGACACCCTGGATCCTGTCCGCACGCAACCCCGCCGCCCTCGACCAACAAATCACCCAGATCCGCGACTACGCCGACACCCACCCCCACATCAGCCCAGAACGCATCGGCGCCGCACTCGCCACCCGGCCGCTCCTCCCCCACCGCGCCGTCATCACTCCCGACCCGGATGGCCCGGACCTGCGCGGCACCGCACGAAGCGGCCAGGTGGTGTTCGTCTTCCCCGGGCAGGGATGGCAGTGGTCCGGGATGGGCCTGGAGCTGATGGACCGCTTCCCCGCCTTCGACCGGCGGATGCGGGAATGCGATGAGGTGCTGAGACCCATTGCCGGGTGGTCGGTCATCGAGGCGCTGCGGGCCGATCTGTCCGAGCGTGCCGATCTGGTGCAGCCGGTGATGTTCGCGGTGATGGTGTCGCTGGCCGAGGCCTGGCGATCCCTGGGCGTCGAGCCCGCCGCGGTCGTCGGCCATTCCCAGGGTGAGATCGCGGCCGCCTGCGTCGCCGGCGCCCTGTCCCTGGAGGACGCCGCGCGCGTCAGTGTGCTGCGCGGCCGGCTGCTGCGCGACCTGGCGGGCAGCGGCGGGATGGTCTCCGTCGGCATGAGCCGCGTCGACGTGGAGGCGCTGCTGGACAAGCGCCTGACGGTGGCGGCCGTCAACAGCCCCGGCTCGGTCGTGGTGTCGGGTGACAATGACGCCTTGCGCGAGCTGACCGAGAAGTGCGCGGCGGCGGGAGTGCGGGCCAAGCGCGTACTGGTCGACTACGCGTCGCACTCGCCGAGCATGGACGTCCTCGAAGAGCGCATCGTAGGTGACCTGTCCGGGATAGAGCCGGGGTCGGCGCGGGCCGGTTTCTGCTCGTCGGTGACCGGCGAGATGACCGACCCGGCGGCCCTCGGACCGGAGTACTGGTACCGGAACCTGCGGGAGCCGGTCGAGTTCGAGACCGCGGTGCGGACGCTGATGAGCCGAGGCTACGGAACGTTCATCGAGGTCGGCGCGCATCCGGTGCTCACCGTTCCGCTGGAGGAGATCTTCGAGACGACGCCGGACGCTCATTGCACGGCGGTGGGCACCCTGCGCCGCGGCCGCAGGGACGCCGGGCAGCTGCTCGACAGCGCCGCGCAGGCGTGGACCCACGGCGTACCGGTGGACTGGCGTCCCTGGTTCTCCGGGGCGGTCACCGAGGGCATCGACCTGCCCTCCTACCCCTTCCAGCGGCGGCGTTTCTGGGTCGACAGGGTCATCCGGGACACGGCCGGACCGCAGGACCGGTTCTGGGACGCGGTGAACCGGCAGGACGCCGATGGGCTCGCGGCGCTCCTGGAAGCGGAGGGGGCGGCGAAGGAGACCGTGACAGCGGTGCTGCCGATGCTGTCGGCCTGGTCACGGCGACGCGGTCGGGCGGCGCTGATCGACTCGTTGTGCTACCGGGTCGTCTGGACGGACGTTCCCTGGCAGCCGAAGGCCGTGGACGGTACCTGGCTGGTGGTGGTGCCGGAGATCGAGCACCCCTGGATCTCCGGTTGCGTGGAGGCTCTGTCCGAACACGGCGCCGACGTCCGTACGGTCACCATCGATCAGGTGGGCTCGCAGGCCGACGGCCGGCTCGGCGGGGTGCTGTCCCTGCTCGCGCTCGACGAGTCCGCGAGCGCACGGCAGCCGCTGGTCACGAAGGGCGCGGCGGACACCCTCCGGCTGATCAGAGCACTCGACGAGGCCGCGGTGGACACCCGTATCTGGTTCGTCACCTGCGGCGCCGTGACGGCGGGCGAAGCTCTCGCGGCCCCCCTTCAGGCCCAGATCCTGGGGCTCAGCCACACCCTTGCCGCGGAGGCGCCGGAACGCTGGGGAGGGCAGATCGACCTGCCGCCGGACCCGCCCGGCGAGAGGTCGCGTGCGATGCTGTGCGCCGCGCTCGGCGCGGACGAGACCCAGCTGGCCGTACGCGCCGGCGGCCTGTCCGCGCGGCGGCTGGTACGCGCGCCGCTGAAGGACACCCCGCGGTCTCGCTCATGGCGGCCGACCGGGACGATCCTCGTGACCGGAGGCACCGGGGCGCTCGGCGCGCATGTCGCACGGTGGCTGGCCCGGCAGGGCGCACGCGACCTCATCCTCCTGAGCAGGCGAGGACCGTCCGCTCCCGGCGCCGGCGAACTGCGCGCCGAACTCACCGACCTCGGCGCGGAGGTGACCGTGCTCGCCGGTGACGCGGCCGACCGCGAGGCGATGACGGACGTCTTCGACCGGTACGACCCGAGCGCGGTCTTCCACACGGCCGGCGTGGTGGACAGCGCGCCGCTCCGTTCACTGACCCTTGAGCAGGTCGACGCGGTCCTGCGTCCCAAACTCGCCGCCGCCCGCACCCTGCACGAGGTCAGCAAGGACCGCGACCTATCGGCGTTCGTCCTCTTCTCCTCCATCGCGAGCATCCTGCCGAACACGACGGACGGCAACTACGCCGCGGCCAATGCCTGCCTCGACGCCCTGGCCGAGGTGCGCCGCGCCCAGGGGCTGCCCGCCACGTCGGTCAACTGGGGCGCGTGGAGCGGAGGCGGCATGGCCGACGACACCCTCGCGGCCTGGCTCCGCGAGGCGGGCATGAGCCTGTTGCCGCCGGACCTGGCCACGTCGGCGCTCGGACACATACTCGACCGGGACGAGACCCAGGCCGTGGTCCTCGATGTCGACTGGGAGAAGTTCGCGGCGTTCACCGGCAGCAGGCCCCTGCCACTGATCGGGGACCTGCCCGAGTTCCGCGCGCCGGCCGGGCCGCAGGCACCCGGCGGCGAGGCGGCGGTTCCCGTCGCGGTTCAGTGGTCCGAGCGTGAGCTGCTGCGGCTCGTCTGCGCCACCGCCGCCGCGGTCGCCGGCTACGACCCCGAGGCCATCGAGGCCGACCGGCCGCTGCGCGAGATCGGGTTCGACTCGCTCACGGGCGTGGAACTGCGAAACCGCCTCAACAAGGCCACCGGCCTGCGGCTGCCCGCCACGCTGGTCTTCAACCACCCCACGCCGCAGGAGATCGCCCGTCACCTCCTGGGCCGGCTCAACGGCGATGACGACGGAAGGGAGACGCCGGCGGAGCCGCCCGCCCTGGACGAGCTGACGAGCGACGAGAAGATCTTCGAGTTCATCGACCGGGAACTCGGCTGAGCGGCGGGTTCGAGGCGGCCGGGCCCGTTGTTGCCAGGCGACCTGTGTTGACTGAATTTTACTTGCTGTTAAGGTCCGAGTGGATTGCCCTGGTAAGGGGTGTTGCCCTTACTGTCCGTCTAGGTGGAGTCGCGGCGGTTTGAGGGGAATGCATGACCGATTGGAAGAGGCGCAGCATCGCACTGATCGCCAGTGCCGGCCTCGTGACCACGGGCCTCGGCTATTGGGGCACCGGCGAGGCCGACGCGGCGTTCGCGCCCCGGCCCGGGGCGATTTTCAATGACCCGGAGGGCGGTCGCATCCGGCAGTACGCCATCATGCAGCAGATCGAGGACAATATCGCCGCCGCCCCCAAGGGGTCGGTCATCCGGGTCGCGGTCTTCAGCATGGACCTGGACGAGGTCGCCGACGCTCTGATCGCCGCGCACAAACGCGGTGTTCACGTGAAGGTCCTGATGGACCAGCACGCGAAGAACGGCCTCTGGAACCGCCTGGTCGCCGCGCTGGGCAGCAAGGTCAGCACCAAGAGCGCGAGCAGTTACGCGGTCCTGTGTTACGGCGGGTGCATGGCGCACCATTACTCGGGCGGCAAGCCGGTGTCCTGGCTGCACACCAAGTTCTTCCTGTTCTCCGGCGGCGGCACGCCGACCGTGACGCTGACGAGCGCCAACCCCACGGCCGTACAGGCCGAGGTGACCTGGAACAACAGCTACACCGTCGTCGGCAACAGCGGCCTGTACAACGCGTACGTGAAGAACTTCACCGACATGTCCAAAGGCGCGGCGGGAACCCACCGGACAAACTACTACTGGACGTACGGGTCCAATCCCAAGTCGTACTACTGGCCGAAGGCGAGCGGGGCCAGTGACACGATCCTGGGCATGCTGAAGCTCGTCACCTGCTCGAAGACCTATCCCACCCAGGTCCGCATCGCGATGTACCAGTGGAGCGACAACCGGATCGCGGTCGCGAAACAACTCGCGACCATGGCGTCCAAAGGCTGCAAGGTCTCCGTCATCTACACCAAGGACCAGGTCACCTCGGGCGTCCGGTCGACGCTGGCCAAATCCAAGGTCGACGTGCGGGACACGACTCAGGGCACGAACTCCGACGGCTACGCCTCGTATTACACGCACAACAAGTATCTGCTTATCAACGGCCGCTACAACGGCGTCAGCGGGCGAAAAATCGTCATGACCGGCTCGGCGAATTACACGGCGAACGGGCTTTACCACAATGACGAGTCGGACATGAAGCTGACGAGCTCCAGCGCGTACGCCGCCTATCTGGGCAACTTCAACGAGGAGATCGCCGCCCTCTCGGCCGCCACGGCGAAACAGCGCGCCCTGGGCCGGTTGCCCACCATCCCGATCGACCCGATCCAGGCCGAGGACAGCTGACGCCACCCGCGGAAGGCATCGTCGCCGGTCCCGGCTCAGGGCCCGTCGTTCCTGGCGCGCAGCCAGTGCTCGAACTCGGCGGCGACGATGCGCTCGTCATGGACGCCGGCCGCGTCGCCGGACGCCAGCCAGACGATTGGCGGACCCATCACCGCGGGGTCCAGGAACCTCCGGCCGCCGGGCACGGCGTCCTGGGGCAGCATCCCCGTGACCGTCGCGCCCCCGGGCAGGAGCAGGTTGACCGTGACGCCCGTGTCCCGCAGGTCGGCGGCCATGATCCGGGACAGCGCCTCGCTGCCGGCGCGCGACGGTCCGTAGGGGACGAACCCGGCGCGGCGCATGGTCGAATCGCTCACCGAGATGTTGACGATGCGGCCGCCGCCGGCGGCCAGCATCCGCGGCGCGACCTCGCGCGCCACCAGGAAGTAGCCGGTCAGGTTGGTCTCGATCACCGCGCGGAAGCCGTCCGCCGGGACCTCCCAGAAGCCCTGCGGGTGCGTCATGAAGCGCGGGTTGACCGTCCGCATGCCGATCCCGGCGTTGTTGACCAGCATGTCGATGCCGCCGAGTCGCGACCACGCCTGGTCGACCGCCCTGGCCACCGACGACTCGTCGCGTACGTCCATCGCGATGCCGACCGCCTCTGGCAGGTCGGCGGCCACCGAGCTCGCGCGCCCGCCGGATCTGCCGGTCAGCGCGACCTTCGCTCCGGCCTCGGCCAGCGCGGAGGCCATGGCGCGGCCCAACCCGCTCGTTCCGCCGGTCACCAGCGCCTTCATCGGAATGTCCCGCGAACGGTCGTCGGCCGGGGCCTTCCGCCCTCGTGAAGAACTCATGAGCCACGACGCTAAGTTCTAGAGCGCGCTCGAAGTCAATTCACCGCCGGAGGACGAGCCCGCTCACTCGGTTCGTCCACCCGGGCGCGACGAGCTCACCCGACCGCGCTGCGTGCGGCCGGCGACCGGCCGCACCCGTACTCGTCGGCGAGAGCGTGCTCCATGGTCGGATGGACGGAGAGCAGGTTGGTAAGTGTGGTGATGCGCAGGATGCGCAGCAGCGGACCTTCGGGGCAGATCAGGAGAAGCCGCCCCCCGCGCTGCTGGGTCCAGCGATGGGCCCGCACCAGAACGCGCAGGCCGCTGGCGTCACAGAACTCCACCTTCGTCATGTCCAGGATGAGGTCGGCCGACCGGTCGTGGCCGTCGATGACCTCGATCAGATGGTCCTGTAGTTGGGGCGCGGTGGCCAGGTCGATCTCGCCGGCCACCTCCAGCACCGGCCATGGGCCCGTGTGCAGCGATGACGCCGAAAACAGTGGTGGAGTGTAGTCCGCGACCATGAGGTTCCCCCTTCCTCGCCGATGCCGGTGGCCGCCTGCCCGGGCCGGGACATCGCGGTGGGGGAAAGAGTTACCGTCGATGCGATCGCGCCCGGCGTTCCCCGAAGAGAGCGCCGGCCGGTCGTCGGCCCAGGTTTTCTTGGCTGATGTACGGACCGCGAGACGCCCGGGATCGGGCCTGCGGTGATCTTGCTGGATGACGTGGTGTCGATACCACCGGCTCACAACTGTCTACCGCTCCCATGGCCGTGTTGACAAGTCACGGAACACGACCTGTGCGAACAGTGGAATGGCTTGTGACCTGTGCAAACGCATGAGACATCATCGCGTGGCGGCCCGCACGCGGTCCATCCGGGCCGTACGCCAAGTCCTCAGACCTCTGTTGTCTGTGTGCTACCGTCCCCTGCGGAGGTGGCGAGGGTGGTGGAACTGCGGCACGGGCCGGTCGTGCCCCAGGTCGAGAGCCTGCTGCGCGAACGGTTGCGCACGGGGTACTGGCGGCCCGGCGACCGGCTGCCCAACGAGGTGCGGCTCGCCGCCGACCTGGGCGTGGGCCGCTCCTCGGTGCGCGAGGCCGTACGCCTGCTCGCCCGCGAAGGGCTGCTCGACGTACGGCACGGCTCGGGCACCTTCGTCGCGACGGCGACACCCGAGCCCGACGACGTCCGCCGGTTGCTACGCGGCGCACGGCCGGATGAGGTCCATGAGGTCCGGCGCGCCCTGGAGGTCGAGGCCGCGCGCCTCGCCGCACAGCGGGCCCGCCCGGAGGACCTCGACCGGCTCCGCGAGGGACTGCACCGGCGGCAGGAGCGGCACCCCGACGACGCGGCCGTCGATGCGGATCTGGAGTTCCACCGCGCGATCGTCGAGGCGTCGGGCAACGCCCTGCTGCTGAGCCTGTTCACCGCCGCGCAACCCCTGCTGCGGGAGACGCTCCTCGACATGGTCCGCCACGAGACCGACCTCCCCGACTTCTCATGCACCCACGCCGACCTTCTCTCCGCGCTGGAGAAGGGTGATCCGGAGGCCGCCGTCACGGCGATCACGGCCACCCTCGAACCGGGCCTCGGCCGTACGCCGACGGCCCGGTGATCGCGGAGGGCGGCGGTCAGGGGGCCCAGAGTGCCTCGGCGATGGCGGTGCCGGCGAAGGCGGCTCCCAGGCCGGCGACGACACTGGCGACGACGTTGGCGGCGGCGAAGAACCGCGCGCCGGTCTCGGCCAGCCGCAGGGTCTCGTACGAGAAGGTGGAGTAGGTGGTCAGGGCTCCGCACAGGCCGGTGCCGAGGAGCAGCTGCACGCCGGCCGGGGCGGCGTGGTACGTGACCGCACCGGCCAGCACGCCCAGGATCAGGCAGCCGGTAATGTTGATCATGAACGTTCCCCAGGGGAAGAGGGCGTCGTGGCGGGCTTGGACGGCCCGGTCGGTGAGGTAGCGCAGAGGTGCCCCGACCATGGCGCCCACGATGACGAGCAGCCAGTTCACCGTGTCTCCTCGCGGCCCGTGTAGCGCAGCACCTCGACCTCGTCCAGCACCACCAGGCCCTCGGTCACCAGTTCGTCCAGCTCGGGCAGGAAATCCCGGATGCGCGGCTCGGCGTCGACGATGATGACGACGATGGGCAGGTCCTCACTCAGCGACAGCAGCCGGCTGGTGTGGATCAGCGACGAGGCCCCGAAACCCTCGTACCCCCGGATGACGGTCGCGCCGGCCAGACCGGCCTTGTGCGCCCGGTGCACGATCTCGGTGAACAGGGGCTTGTGATGCCACCGGTCGCTCTCCCCGATGAAGATCGTCAGGCGTAGCGCCGTGCCGTGAAGGCGTGTCATGACCGTCTCCCTGCGATCAGCCGACGTGTGGTGGCCGCCGTCGTCCACACCGCGCCGAGTGCCACGAACAGCGTCAGCGCGAGGTAGCCCAGGGCGGTACGGGGGCGGCCGGCGTCGATGAGGTGCGTGATGTCGACCGCGTAGGTGGAGAAGGTGGTGAAGCCGCCCAGTACCCCGGTGCCGACGAACGGCCGTACCAGCCGGTGCACCGCCCACCCCTCGGTGATGACCACCATGAACACGCCGATGATCGCGCAACCGAGCGCGTTGATCCCCAGCGTCGTCCACGGAAAGGACCCCGGCGGGGTCGGCCAGATCAGCCCGGCGCCGTAGCGTGCGGCGGAACCGAGCGCGCCGCCGATCGCGACGACGGCCACCACTGGCGCCTGTTCGCGGTTCAGCTCACGTCGTCGCGTGCGCATCGTCAGATCGATGTCAGGGTCGATGGGCTCCTGGACCCGGTTGTCGGGCGCCGTCATGCGTACCGGTCTCCCTACTCGCGAGACGCCCGCCTGAGTGCGCGGGCGTACACCGTCACAAGCAGGGACCGTTGGCGACACCAGTGCCGCGGTTCGGATACGGCAAGCCCCACCGCCGCGCGGAGACCTTTCGGCCCCGCAGAGACCACAGGATACCGGCAACCGATCCCGATGTGAGTGAGCCACCCCCGCCCGCACAGGACCCGCCCGGACGGAAGCCCGTCGCCGCGGCCCGGCCGCCTCCGCGGTCTCCGGGCACGGCTCGCGCCTCCACGGCCTCTGGATACCCACGACTCCGTGACTCCACGCCTCACGCCTCCCTCAACTCTGGACACCGCCCGCGCCGCGGCGGCATCCTGGGACGCGCGCCTAGGGAGAACCGTGATGAGCACTTCCGAGCAGGACATGGTCGCTCCACCCGGCTTCCCGATGGAGCGGACCTGCCCGTTCGCTCCGCCGGACGAATATCGGCGGATGCGCGCCGCCGGGCCCCTCGTCCGCGCCACGCTTCCCAACGGCGTGCCGGTCTGGGCGGTCACCCGTCACGCCGAGGCGCGGCAGATCCTCAGCGACCCCCGGATCAGCTCGAACACCGGGCGGCCCGAACGGCCGCGGGGGCCCGACGACGATCGGCCCGACGAGGGGTTCTTCGTCGACATGGATCCCCCGGAGCACGGCCGGTACCGGCGGTTGCTGATCTCCGAGCTGGGGGCCCGTCCGGTGGCCGCCATGCGGCCGCGCATCCAGCGCATCGTCGACGCGGCCATCGACGCGATGCTGGAGGCCGGGCCGCCCGCCGACCTCGTCGAGTCGTTCGCCCGCCCGGTTCCGGCGCGCGTCGTCTGCGAGCTGCTCGGCGTCCCGGCCGGTGATCGCGAGTTCTTCGAGTCGCGGCTCCGGATGCTGTCGGTGATGAGCCTCGACCCGCGGGCGCCCCAGGCGTCCCGGGACCTCCGCGGCCATCTGCGCGAGCTCATCCGCCGCGCCGAGCGCGAACCGCAAGACGGCCTCATCGGACGGCTGGCCGCCCGGCACCTGCCCACCGGGGAGCTGACCGTCGACGCTCTGATCAACATGGGGTTCCTGCTGCTGCTCGCGGGCTACGAGTCACCGGTGAACATGATCTCGCTGGGCGTGGTGACGCTCCTGGAGCACCCGGCGCAGCTCGCCGCGTTGCGCGCCGATCCGGGCCTGCTGCCGGGTGCGGCCGAGGAGCTGCTGCGGTTCCACTCGGTGCAGGACTGGGTCAGCTTCGACCGGGCGGCGGCGGACGACCTCGACATCGGCGGTGTACGGGTCCGGGCCGGCGACCGGCTGACGGTGCTGGCCGCGTCCGCCAACCGTGACGAGCGGGCGTTCGAGAACCCCGACGCGTTCGACGTCCGCCGGTCCGCGCACCACCATCTCGCCTTCGGCCACGGCGTGCACCAGTGCGTCGGCCACAACCTCGCCCGCGCCGAGCTGGAGATCGCCTACGGCACCCTGCTGACCCGGATACCGACATTGCGCCTGGCGGCCCCGCTCGACGCGTTGCCCTTCGCCTACGACTCCGGGCTGTTCGGGCTGCACGCGATGCCCGTCACCTGGTAGGGCATCAGTCGAGCGGCACCAGCGCGGCGATCTCGGCCAGCTCCCCGGCGGTCGGTTCCCAGTCGCCGGCGGCGACGTTGGCCCGGACCTGTTCCGGGCGGGTCGCACCGGCGATCACGGACCCACAGCCGGGCAGCGCGGCCAGCGCGCCGATGGCCACGTCCAGGAGCGACCGGCCGTGCTTCTCGGCCCAGGACGTCAGCGCCTCCACCCGGTCCAGCCTCTCCGGCGTGACGAGGTGCGAGCGCTCCGCGAGCCGGGTTCCGGCCGGCGGCTCCTGCCCGCGGCGCACCTTGCCCGTCAGCAGGCCGTGGGCCAGGGGGAAGTACGGGAGCACGCCGACCCCGTAGTGCAGGGCCGCCGGCACCACCTCGCGCTCGGCGCCCCGCTCCAGCAGCGACCAGTGGTTCTGCGCCGACACGAACGACGCACATCCTCGCTCGCGGGCCACGTGCGCGGCCTCGGCGATCTGCCAGCCGCCGAAGTTCGAGCTGCCGATGTAGCGCACCTTGCCCTCACGCACCAGCTCGGTCAGCGCGTCGAGGGTCTCCTCGACCGGGGTGACGCCGTCGGGGAAGTGGTACTGGTACAGGTCGATGTGGTCGGTACGCAGACGGCGCAGCGACCCCTCCACGGCCCGCCGGATGTACGACCGGCCGCCGAGCGCTCCGCGCTCCGCGCGCCTCGCCCTGCCCGTAGTCGGGGCGGTTGCCGCGGCTGCCGAACTTGGTGGCCAGCACCACCTGGTCCCGCCGTCCGGCCAGCGCCTCGCCGAGCAGCTCCTCGGAGGCGCCCGCCGGCGCCCCGTACGACTCGGCGGTGTCGAAGAGCGTGACCCCCTCGTCGATCGCCGCGTCCACCACCGCCCTCGTACGGGTGAGGTCGATCCGCCCGCCGATGTTGTTGCAGCCCAGCCCGACCACCGACACCCGAAGGCCCGAGTCGCCCAAGGTCCTGTAACGCATGATCCTCCCTATCCCTCCGCCGGTACGGCGCCCCAGGCGACTCGCAGCCGGTCCACTCCGTACACCGCCATGCGTTCGCGGGTCGGCACCTCGGCCGCCGGAACGGCCAGGCGCAGATCCGCGAAGCGCTCGAAGAGCGCGGTCAGCGCGATGCGGAGCTCGGCACGCGCGAGGTGCTGCCCGAGACACTGGTGGATACCATGCCCGAACGCCAGGTGCCCGGTCGCGGAACGTCCCAGGTCCAGCGTGTCCGGGTCGGGGAAGCGTCCCGGGTCCCGGTTCGCCACCGGCAGCGCCAGCACCACCGTCTCACCCGCCGCGATGACCTGGCCGTCGATCTCGACGTCGGCCAGTGCGGTTCGGCGTACGTCGAACTGGAGGATCGACAGGTACCGCAGCAGCTCCTCGACCGCCCGCTCGGCGAGTTCGGGGTCCGCGGTCAGGCGGGCGCGCTCGGCCGGCTCGGTCAGCAGCACGAACGCCCCGAGCGCGAGCATGCTCGACGTGGGCAGGTGGCCGGTGGCCAGCAGCACCATCCCGAGGTTGGTGAGTTCGTCGTCGCTCAGGTCGCCGGTCGCCACGGCGTGCGCCAGCAGCCCCTCCTCCGGCGAGGTGGGACCGGCGCGCAGGCGCGCGAGGAGGCCCCGCACCGTCCCTGTGATCGACATCACGGCCTCGACCGCCGCCTCCGGGGTCGACTCCAGGTCGTTCATCACGGCGGTCGCCGCCTGGATCGCGTGCCGGTCCTCCGCCGGCACTCCCAGCAGCTCGCAGATCACCAGCGCCGGAACCGGCGTCGCGAACGAGCCGACGAGGTCGGCGGGCGACCCGCCGTTCGCCATGTCGTCGAGCGCTTCCGCGGTGTACCGGCGGATCGCGGGCGTCAGCTCGGCGACGCGCCGGGGCCCGAAGTGGCGGCTCAGCAGGCGGCGGAACCGGGTGTGCTCGGGCGGGTCCATGTGCGGGAAGATGCCCGGCTCCGCCGGTGTGGGCCGCTCGTGCGCGCGCTCGTGGCCGACCGGCTGGTGCAGCAGCTCGCGCCGGGTGCTGAAGCGCGGATCCGCCAGGATGGCCCGGGTGACGGAGTACCCGGTGGCCACCCAGCCGACGTGCCCGTCGGGGTAGGCCAGCCGGCTGAGCGGGGCACGCCTCCGCAGCTCGACGGGTGGATCGAAGGGGGTGGGCCGGTCGGTCTCCAAGGGCTCGGGCATCCGACCGTCGCTCATCCGGCAACCTCCCGCCCGGGTACCGGGCAGCGCCCGGCACGCCAATGATCGTCAGCGCCGAAGATTATGCATGACGAATCGAAAAAATGACACCACTAGCCATTTCTGAACCGTCCGATTAGCATCGGCGCTAACCGAACGGACACATGCGTCAACGCGCAGAGTGCGCAAATGCTGCCAGCCTGTGATTGGCAAGCCGCGGCTCTTCAGCAGTCTCCCGACGACTCTTCCAGCAGGCTCATTGTTAATTCCCAGCAGAGGTGTTAATGGCTTTTCGGGATGCACAGGTCGCTGTTGTCGGCGGTGGGCCGGTGGGCCTCATGCTCGCGTGCGAGGTGGCGCTCCACGATGTTCCGGTGGTGGTGCTCGAACGACTGCCCGAGATCGAGTGGCGTCCGAAGGCCGAGGGCATCACCGGGCGGGCCGTCGACATCATGGACCGCCGCGGTCTCATGACGGGGGTCGCCGAGACGCCCATCACGCCGCCGACCGCCGAGCAGCGGGCCCGCATCTCCGCAGGTGAGAAACGCCCGGACAGCCTGCACCCCAAGGCGTTCCCGGGTGCGCGGCACTTCGCCGCCATGTTCCTGCTCCGCCCGGAGTCCCCCGACCTGCTGGTGCCCCAGCAACTGCTGGAGGAGGACCTGGGGCGGCGCGCGGCGGACCTCGGCGTCGAGGTGCGGCGCGGCCACACCGTCACCGGATTCACCCAGGACGATGACGGGGTCCGTCTCGACGTCGACGGTCCGGACGGGCCCTACCGGCTGGAGACGGAATGGCTCGCCGGCTGCGACGGCGGCCGGAGCACGGTCCGCAAGCTGTCCGGCATCGCCTTTCCCGGAACGGACGGCATCACGACCGGTTACCGCGCCTTCGCCGAGATCGACGACCACGACTTTCACCTGCCCGGATGGTTCCGCAAGGACGCCGGTCTCCTCGTGTACGAGGAGGGGCCGCCCCGGTTCATCACCCTCGAATTCGACGGCCCACCGGAGAATCGGGACGCGCCCATCACGCCCGAGGAGTTTCAGGGGGCGCTGCGCCGGCTGAGCGGCACCAAGGTCACGGTCACCGAGGTCCAGAAGATCACCCGGTTCACCGACAACGCGCGGCAGGCCGAGACGTACCGCAGCGGGCGCGTGCTGCTCGTCGGCGACGCGGCGCACGTCCACTCGCACTGGAGCGGTCCAGGGCTGCGGCTCGGGCTGGGCGACGCCGTCAACGTCGGCTGGAAGCTCGCCGCGGTCGCGCGAGGCCGATGCGGGGAGGACCTGCTGGACACCTACACCTCCGAGCGGCATCCGATCGGCGCACAGACCCTGGAGATCCAGCGCGCCTCCATCGCGTTGATGCGGCCCGGGCCCCACGTCGACGCGCTGCGCCGGGTGTTCACCGAACTGCTGCTCCGCGATGAGGCGAACCGGCAGCTCACCGCCCTGGTCGACGACCTGCACATCGGCTACGACATGGGCGACCCGTCGCTCACCGGTCCGCTGGTCGGGCGCTACAGCCCGGACCTGCTGCTGCGGCGCCCCGGCGGCACCGTACGGGTCGCGGAACTGCAACGCACCGGGCGGCCCCTGCTGCTCGACCTCGCCGCCGGACCCGGGCTGCGGGCGCTCGCCGAGCCCTGGTCCGACCGGGTCGACGTGGTCACCGCCGAATGCGACGACGCCCCGGCGGACGCCCTGCTGATCCGGCCGGACGGCTTCGTCGCCTGGAGCACGCCCGCCGACCCGGCGTCGCTCCCGGACGCCCTCACCCGCTGGTTCGGCCCGCCGGCCCGGACCGCCTGACCACCTGAGAGACCACGAAAGCCCGTACGCTCCCGGAGGCCGGAGTGAGTGACCCCATGCTGACCACCCTGCCCGCGACGAGCCCGGTCGACGAGGCGATCGACGTGGTCGACCGCGACGGAGCAGTGATCATCGAGGACTTCGTCGACGCCGGCACGCTCCGCGGCCTGTGGGACGACCTGAACCCGGACCTGGAACGCCAGGCGGACGGCGACGGACGCCTGGTCGGCGAGAAGACCCGGATCCTGCCGGGGCTCGTACGCCGGAGCGCCCGGTCGGTCGCGATCATGCGGCAGCCGCACTTCCTCGGCGCGGCGCGGCACTTCCTGCAGCGCCCGGTGAAGGCCTGGCTGGGCGAACAGCGCGTCGAGCTCGTCCCGACGATCCAGCTGGGCATATCGCGGGCGATCCAGATCTGGCCCGGGGTGCCGCTCCAGGGGCTGCACCGCGACGACACGGCCCACCTTCGTACCCACCCGGGCCCGGAGAGCCGGGTGCAGGTCATGGTCGCCGCGAGCGGGTTCACGGCGCGCAACGGTGCCACCCGCGTGATCCCCGGCAGCCACCGCTGGGACGACGAGCGGGCACCCCGCGACGACGAGGCGACCCCCGCCGAGATGCGGGCCGGCTCCGCGCTGCTGTGGCTCGGCAGCACGTACCACGGCGCCGGCGTCAACGCGTCCGACGCCCCCCGCACCGGCCTGTCGTACGCCTACGACCTCGGCAACCTCCGGCAGGAGGAGAACCAGTACCTGTCCGTACCGCTGGAGGTGGTCCGCGGCTACCCCGAGGACATCCAGCGGCTCCTCGGCTACGAGGCCTGCCCGCCGATGTGCGGGCTGTACGAGCTGAGCGATCCGATGCTGCTGCTCCGCGACGGGTCCGCGGACCCGGCCGCGATGTCCGACGCCCGGTGAGGCCCGAGTCTCAGGCCCCGTCGCCGAAGGAGGGATCGACGGATGCGCACACCCGACCTGTACCTACGCAGTATCGGCGTCCATCTACCACCGGTGGTCAGCATCGAGACGGCCGCCGCCGAGGGCCGCTACCCGGCCGACGAGGTGGAGTACTTCCGTCTCGGCGGTGCGGCGGTGGCCGGTGACGTGCCAGCGCCCGAGCTGGCGCTCCGCGCCGCCCGGCAGGCGTTCGAGCGCTCCGGCGGCCTGTCACCGCGCGACCTGGACCTCATGTTGTACTCCGACGTCTGGCACCAGGGGCCGGAGGGCTGGGAGCCGCAGTACTACCTGCAGCAGCACCTGGTCGGCGGCGACGTGCTGGCCGTCGAGCTGCGGCAGGGATGCTGCGGGCTGTTCAGCGCGCTTCAGCTCAGCGCGCGGTACCTGCGGCCGGGCGGCACCGCGCTGCTGGTCGGCGCCGACAACCACGGCACGCCGCTGGTCGACCGGTGGCGGATGATCGAGGGCGCCGTCATGGGCGACGCCGGGTGCGCGCTGCTGGTCACCACCGACACGGGCTTCGCCGAGCTGCGGTCGATCAACGTCACGGTGCTGCCGGAGGCCGAGGCGGTCAACGACGGCGGCGTGCCGATGTTCCCGCCGGACGCGACCGTGGGCCGGCCGCTGGACTTCGCCGAGCGCAACCGGGAGTTCCGCAAGCGGTTGATCGCCGGGGACGGCGCCCAGGTCATGCTGGCGATCCAGAAGACGCTGCTGGAGCTGGTCGACCGCACGCTCACGGAGGCGGAGATCACGCTCGACGAGGTGGCGCGCGTGGCCTTCCCCCATGGCCGCTGGGACGACCTGGAGCACCGCGGGGTCAACTGGCTCGGGCTGACCATGGCCGACACCACCTGGGACTACGGCGCCCGGATCGGGCACCTCGGGGTGAGCGACCAGTTCGTCGCCCTCGACCACCTGCTGGCGGGCGGGGCGCTGGCCGCCGGCGACCACGTGCTGCTCGTCGGGCTCGGCGCCGGCACCACCATGGCCTGCGCCGTGCTCCGGATCCTCGACGTCCCACGGGACTACGCCTCCGGCGGGCCCGGCTGAGCGACGTGCGCACATCGACTTGGAACGGTCCTGGAGGCGGCATGGAGACGGCGGACATGTACATCAGCGGCGTCGGGACGTACGTGCCCGCGACGGTGGGCGTGGACCACGCCGTGGCGGCGGGCTGGTATCCGGCCGAGGAGGTCGAGCTGCACGGGCTCGCCTCGGTCGCGGTGGCGGGTGACGTCCCGGCGCCGGAGATGGCGTTGCGCGCGGCGCGGAGCGCGGTGGCCCGCAGCGGGCGGTCCCCCACCGAACTGGACCTGCTGCTGTACACCTCGACCTGGCACCAGGGCCCGGAGGGCTGGCCGCCGCAGTCGTACGTGCAGCGCCATCTGGTCGGCGACGGCGTCCTGTCCACCCAGCTCAAACAGGGTTGCAACGGCATGTTCACCGCACTGGAGCTGGCCGCGGGCTACCTGCGGACCGGACGGGCGCGCCGGGCCGCGCTCCTGGTCGCCGCCGACAACTACGGCACTCCGCTGGTGGACCGGTGGCGGATGCTGCCCGGGGCCGTCGCCGGTGACGCCGCCAGCGCCGTCGTGCTCGACACCGAGCCGGGGTTCGCCCGGCTGGGGTCGGTGTGCACGGCCTCCGTGTCGCAGGCCGAGGAGATGCACCGCTGCGCCGAACCGCTGTTCCCGCCCGGCGTCACCGAGGGCCGCACGGTGGACTTCGCCGCGCACAACGACGTGTTCCGGCGGCGCGCGATCGTCGAGGGCGACGGGACCGGGGTGCTGGTGACCCTGGACGAACGGATGGCCGAGGTGATCGACCAGGCCCTGTCCGAGGCCGGGATCAAGGCGGGCGACGTGACCCGGGTGGCGTGCATGAACACCTCCCGGGAGATCGCCGACCAGATCTGCGAGCACCGGCTGGGCATTCCGGGATCCCGGTCGACCTGGGAGTTCGGCCGTACCCTCGGCCACTGCGGGGCCAGCGACCAGATCATCGCCCTGGAGCACCTGGTCCGCCGTGGCGGCCTGGGACCCGGCGACCACCTGCTGATGTTCGCCTACGGACCCGGCGTGACCATCTCGGCCGCCGTCGTGGAAATTCTCGAGTCGCCCGTGTGGTCGCGGACGCGGGGAGGTGATGCGTGATGGACCGGCCGGCGATCGCGGTGATCGGGATCGGCTGCCGCCTGCCTGGTGGGGCCGACTCGGCGGACGCCTACTGGAACCTGCTGCGCGAGGGGCGGGACGCCAGCGGGCCGGCGCCCGCCGACCGCTGGCGGGACTACGCCGACCGCGGCCCGTCGTACGCGGCGGCGGTCCGCCGTACCGTCCCGCGTGGCGGATTCCTGGACGGGGTGGCCGACTTCGACGCGGAGTTCTTCGGGCTCTCGCCGCGCGAGGCCGAGTTGATGGACCCGCAGCAGCGCCTCGTGATGGAGACCGCGTGGGAGGCGCTGGAGCACGCCGGAGTGTCGCCGGACGCGCTGGCCGGCACGGACGCGGGCGTGTACGTCGGCGTCTGCACCGGCGACTACGGGCACCGGCTCCTGGAGGACCTGCCCGACATCGAGGCCTGGACCGGGATCGGCGCCGCGACCTGCGCCGTGGCCAACCGCGTGTCGTACGCGCTGGACCTGCGCGGCCCGAGCATGGCGGTGGACACCGCGTGCTCGGCGTCGCTGGTCGCCGTCCACCTGGCCACGCAGGCGTTGCGGGCCGGAGAGACCGACGTGGCGCTGGCCGGTGGGGTCAACCTCATCCTGTCCCCCGGCGAGACGCTGACCCTGGACGCCGCGGGCACGCTGGCGCCGGACGGGCGGAGCAAGTCGTTCGACGCCGCCGCCGACGGGTACGGACGGGGCGAGGGCGCCGCGGTCGTGGTGCTGAAACGGCTCACCGACGCCGTACGTGACGGGGACCGGATCCTCGCGACCGTCCTCGGCAGCGCGGTCAACCAGGACGGCCGCACCGCGGGCATCATGGCGCCGTGCGGCGGAGCGCAGGAGCACGTGATGCGCCGCGCGCTGCGGCAGGCGGGGGTCGAGCCGGACACGGTCGGCTACGTCGAGGCGCACGGCACCGGCACGGCGGTCGGCGACACCCTCGAAGCCGCCGCGCTGGGCGCGGTGTACGGCGCGGGCCGGCC
>NZ_JBHLZP010000120.1:0-18369 GCF_042429965.1 Actinoallomurus acaciae | reverse complement strand
CGACGTCCTGCCCGCCCTGGAGAAGGGCCTGGGCCCCGGCATCACCGCCGCCCTGGCCCGTACCGCCCGCATGCTCGGCGACGACGCCGACGCCCACGACAACGGGGCGGCCGAGGCGGCGGCCCAGGCGGAGGCCGAGGCGTCGGCCCAGCCGCCGGTTGAGGCGGTGGTCCAGCCGCCGGTCAAGGAGGCGTCGGTCCAGGCGGTCGTTGAGGGAGTGGTCCAGCCGTCGGCTGAGGCGGCGGCACGGGCATCGGCTGAGGCGGCGGGTCGGGCATTGGCCGAAGCGTCGGTCCAGGCGGCGGCGCAGGCATTGGCTGAGGCGGCGGGTCAGGCGTCGGCTGGGGTGGCGGGTCGGGCATCGGCTGAAGTGTCGGTCCAGGCGGTGGTTGAGGGAGTGGTCCAGCCGCCGGCTGGGGCGGCGGGTCAGGCATCGGTCGAGGCGTCGGCACAGGCAACGGCTGGGGCGACGGTCCAGGCGGCGGCACAGGCACTGGCTGAGGCGGCGGCGCAGGCATTGGCTGAGGCGGCGGCGCAGGCATTGGCTGAGGCGGCGGGTCAGGCGTCGGCTGGGGTGGCGGGTCGGATATCGGCTGAAGTGTCGGTCCAGGCGGTGGTTGAGGGAGTGGTCCAGCCGCCGGTCGAGGCGGTGGTCCAGGCATCGGCCCAAGCGGCGGGCGAGGGTGCGGCCGAAACGGCGGCCCAAGCACCGGCCGAGGCGCCTTCCGCCGCGGCGGAAGGCGATTCCGGCGTGGTTCGGGTGCTCGGTGTGCGGGTCCTGGCCGCGTTGCCCCGTGCCGTCCGTACGCGTGTCCTGCGCCGCATCGCGATCGAGGCGGGCAGCCCCCCGGGTACGCTCGCCGCTGTGCACATCGATGCGGTGGACGCCCTGGTCACCAGGTGGCACGGCCAGTCGCACGTCGACCTGCCCGGCCGCGTACGGGTGCGGCGTAGGTATGAAAAGCTGCTCTTCGGGCCATCCGAAATCCCACGAAAAGACTAAATCCTGGTGATCCTCCGACCTGGAAGGGTTTGTGGTGGACGAAGCCGACATGCGGGCTGACCTTGAGAAGGTGCTCATCCCGGAGGAGGAGCTGCAGGCCAAGATCCGGGAGCTCGCCGCCGAGATCGACCGCGACTACGAGGGCCGCGAGCTCCTGCTCGTCGGAGTCCTCAAGGGCGCGGTCATGGTCATGGCCGACCTCGCCCGCGCGCTGCACACGCCGATCTCGATGGACTGGATGGCGGTCTCGTCGTACGGCTCGGGGACCAAGTCCTCCGGCGTCGTGCGCATCCTGAAGGACCTGGACGCCGACATCATGGGCCGCGACGTGCTGATCGTCGAGGACATCGTCGACTCCGGCCTCACACTTTCCTGGCTTCGCAGCAACCTCGAATCGCGCGGGCCGGCCTCGCTGGAGGTCTGCACGCTGCTCCGCAAACCGGACGCCGCCAAGATCGAGGTCGGCGTCAGGTACATCGGCTTCGACATCCCGAACGAGTTCGTGATCGGTTACGGCCTGGATTACTCCGAGCGCTACCGCAACCTGCCCTTCGTCGGAACACTTGCGCCGCACGTCTACGGTGGAAGTGGGGAACAAGAGGCTTAGCCTCGTACGTTCCTAGTTGCGAAGTGGGGCGCCGGACGTCGTGCTGCGGTCTTCCGCGACACCGGTGTACCTTCGTTATCTCGGGCTCCTTGCGGGCCGTACTCAGGAAGACCGCCTCGGCGGGCGTTCGCGCGACGAGGTCTGATGACGCTGGTCAGGAGGGACGGGCCCCACCACGGGGTTCCGCATAAATGGATCTGAAGCGCTACTTTCGCGGGCCGTTGCTCTGGATCTTGGCCTTCGGGGCGCTCGTACTCCTCGTCATGTACGGGATCAATCCCGGAGGCTCGTACGAGAAGGCCGACACCTCGAGGGTCGTGCAGGCCATCCAGAACAATGAGGTGACCTCCGCCCAGATCATTGACAAGGATCAGCGGATCGAGGTCAAGCTCAAGAGCGGCAAACAGCTGCAGGCATCCTGGGTCGACGGCCAGGGCCTCGATCTCGCGCGCCAGTTGCAGACCAAGGCGGCGGCCGGCCAGATCAAGAGCTACACGGTCTCGGTGCCGAAGCAGAACGTTTTCTTGAGCCTGTTGTTCAGCTTCCTGCCGATCGTCGTCGTCGTGCTGATCTTCCTGTTCATCATGAACCAGATGCAGGGCGGCGGCTCGCGGGTGATGAACTTCGGCAAGTCGCGCGCCAAGCTGGTGACCAAGGACACGCCGAAGACCACGTTCGCCGACGTGGCCGGGGCCGACGAGGCCATCGAGGAGCTCCAGGAGATCAAGGAGTTCTTGCAGAACCCGGCCAAGTTCCAGGCCATCGGGGCCAAGATCCCCAAGGGCGTGCTGCTGTACGGCTCGCCCGGCACCGGTAAGACGCTGCTCGCCCGAGCCGTCGCCGGCGAGGCGGGTGTGCCGTTCTACTCGATCTCCGGTTCGGACTTCGTGGAGATGTTCGTCGGTGTCGGTGCCTCCCGGGTCCGCGACCTGTTCGAGCAGGCCAAGGCCAACGCTCCCTCGATCATCTTCGTGGACGAGATCGACGCGGTCGGCCGTCACCGCGGCGCCGGCCTCGGCGGTGGTCACGACGAGCGCGAGCAGACGCTCAACCAGCTGCTGGTCGAGATGGACGGCTTCGACGTCAAGGGCGGCGTGATCCTGATCGCCGCGACCAACCGGCCCGACATCCTCGACCCGGCGCTGCTGCGTCCTGGCCGCTTCGACCGGCA
The DNA here is from genome assembly GCF_042429965.1 of Actinoallomurus acaciae. Classification (NCBI taxonomy): domain Bacteria; kingdom Bacillati; phylum Actinomycetota; class Actinomycetes; order Streptosporangiales; family Thermomonosporaceae; genus Actinoallomurus; species Actinoallomurus acaciae. The sequence goes on along the minus strand of NZ_JBHLZP010000120.1, from coordinate 15,588 downwards.
GATCGTCATCGACCGGCCCGACCTCGAGGGCCGCAAGGGCATCCTGCGGGTCCACGGCCGCGGCAAGCCGTTCGCGCCCGACGTCGAGCTCGACACGATCGCCCGGCGCACGCCTGGCTTCACGGGCGCCGACCTGGCGAACGTCATCAACGAGGCGGCCCTGCTGACCGCCCGCATGGACCGCAAGCAGATCGACATGGACACCCTGGAGGAGTCGATCGACCGGGTCATGGCGGGTCCGGAGCGCAAGAGCCGGGTCATGTCCGACCAGGAGAAGAAGACCATCGCCTACCACGAGGGCGGCCACGCCCTGGTGGCGCACGCCCTGCCGAACGCCGATCCGGTGCACAAGATCACGATCTTGTCCCGCGGCCAGGCGCTGGGCTACACGATGACCCTTCCGATGGAGGACAAGTTCCTGGCGAGCCGCTCGGAGATGCTCGACCAGCTCGCCATGCTGCTCGGTGGCCGTACGGCGGAGGAGCTCGTCTTCCACGAGCCGACCACCGGCGCGGCCAACGACATCGAGAAGGCGACCTCGATCGCCCGCAAGATGATCACCGAGTACGGCATGAGCGAGCGTCTCGGCGCCCGCAAGTTCGGCGAGGGCAACGGCGAGCCGTTCCTGGGCCGTGAGATGTCGCACAGCCGCGACTACTCCGAGGAGATCGCCTCGGCGATCGACGACGAGGTCCGGCGCCTGATCGAGTCCGCCCACGACATCGCGTGGGAGATCCTGGTCGAATACCGCGACGTCCTCGACGACCTCGTGCTCAAGCTCATGGACAAGGAGACGCTCTCCAAGAACCAGGTGCTTGAGATCTTCGCCCCGATCCAGAAGCGGCCGGCCGCCCCGTCCTACAGCGGGTACGGCAAGCGGCTGCCGTCGGACCGTCCGCCGGTGCTGACGCCCAAGGAGCTCGCGCTCATGGGTCCCAAGGACGTCAAGGACCTGACGCAGGGCAACGGCAGCGGCACGTCGCACTCGGTCGACCGCGAAGAACAGGACGACCGCGAAGGCCCGGCGTGACCTCAGCTCCAGAGCCGTACGGACCGCCGATCGACCAGGCACGAATCGAGAAGGCGGTCCGCGAGATCCTCATCGCGGTCGGGGAGAACCCCGACCGCGATGGTCTCGTTGACACCCCCGCGCGGGTCGCACGGGCCTACGCCGAGCAGTTCGCGGGCATGCGCCAGCGGCCGGAGGACGTCCTCAACACGGTGTTCGACGCCGATCACGACGAGATGGTGATCGTCAAGGACATCGAGGTCTACAGCATGTGCGAGCACCATCTGGTGCCGTTCCACGGTGTGGCGCACGTCGGTTACACCCCCAACGACAAGGGCCAGATCACCGGCCTGTCGAAGCTCGCCCGGCTCGTCGACGTCTACGCGCGCCGTCCGCAGGTGCAGGAGCGGATGACCTCCCAGATCGCCGACGCCCTCGTGGAGGTCCTCAGTCCCCGGGGGGTGATCGTCGTCGTGGAGGCCGAGCACCTGTGCATGACCATGCGCGGCGTACGCAAACCCGGAGCCAAGACGCTCACCTCGGCCGTACGCGGCGACTTCCGCGACGAGCCGAGCACCCGCGCCGAGGCGATGAGCCTCATCCTCGGCCGCTGAACCAACGACGCCGGCTCGGCGTCGTACCAAGAGTCCGCGGTGTTACCGTGACACGGGGACGAACCGCCGTGACGCCCAGCGGTACAACCCAAAATGGGGAATACGGAATCACGCGCGGCTAGTACCCGGCTGACTACGCTGTGGGGCCGTGATGGTGGAGTCGAAGCGTGAGACGTCAGGACGTCCCGAAGGCGACGTCCAGGAGCGTCGTCGCCAGCGCCGATGGGTTCCGGCGCTGGCCGGCTGGCTGACCTTTCTCGTCGGACTGCATGACGTCCTCGGGGCGCTCATGCCGGAGTGGCACCGCCGTATGGTCCGCGTCGACGAGTTCGTTCCCGGGTCGGTCAACAACGCCGCCCGCACCGCGACCCTGATCGCCGGCCTGCTGTTCCTCCTGCTGTCCCACGGCCTGCGCCGCCGCAAGCGCCGGGCCTGGCGCGCGGTCGTCGTTCTGCTGGCCTTCACGGTCTTCTCCCACATCGTCAAGGACTTCGCGATCTCCGCGCTCGTCGCGGCGGGCGTACTCGCCGCCCTGATCTACTTCCGCGGGGAGTTCTACGCGACCGGCGACCCCCGCACCCGCTGGCGCGCGCTGTGGGTCGGACTGTTCCTCGCGGCGTTCAGCGTCGCGATCGGGCTGCTGTTCATCACCTTGAACGCCCGCGGCCTGCAACAGCACTACTCCTTCGCGGACCGGCTGGAACACGTGGCCGCGGGCCTGGTGGGCGCCACCGGGCCGGTGACGTTCGTCTCCGACCGCAAGAACGACCTGTTCAGCCTGATGCTCGGCTCGCTCGGCCTGTTCACCGGCCTGGCCACGGCCTTCTTGTTCCTGCGGCCGGCCGAGCCCGCGCCGTCGCTGTCGGCAGAGGATGAGAAGCGCATCCGCGAGCTGCTCGACCGTCACGGGGCCCGTGACTCGCTGGGCTACTTCTCCCTTCGCCGCGACAAGAGCGTGATCTGGTCGCCGACCGGCAAGTCCTGCGTGACCTACCGGGTGGTCTCCGGCGTGATGCTGGCGGGCGGCGACCCGATCGGCGACCCGGAGGCGTGGCCCGGCGCGATCCAGGCCTTTCTGGAGGAGGCCGCGGCCCACGCCTGGGCGCCGGCGGTGATGGGGTGCAGCGAGCTCGGCGCGGAGATCTGGTGCCGCGAGTCGGGCCTGTCGGCGCTGGAGCTCGGCGACGAGGCGATCGTGGACGCGGCCGAGTTCTCCCTCGACGGCCGGACGATGCGCAACGTCCGGCAGATGGTCAACCGGGTGGGCCGCCAGGGGTACGTCGCGGAGATCTGCCGGGAGAAGGACTACGAGCCCGAGGAACTGCGGGCCCTGTGGGAGCGGGCCGGCACCTGGCGCGGCACCGACAACGAGCGGGGCTTTTCGATGGCGCTCGGCCGGGTCGGCGAGCACGGCGATGAGGAGTGCGTGTTCGCCACGGCCACCAAGGACGGCGAACTGCACGCCATCCTGCACTTCGTCCCCTGGGGTACCGACGGCCTCTCCCTGGACCTGATGCGCCGTGACCGCTCCGCGCAGCCGGGCCTGAACGACTTCCTCATCGTCGAGGCGCTCAGGGCGGCGCCCGACCTGGGGGTCAAACGCGTGTCCCTGAACTTCGCGGTCTTCCGCGCCGCCCTGGCGCGCGGCGAGCGCATCGGCGCCGGCCCCGTGCTGAAGGCCTGGCGCGGCCTGCTGGTCTTCCTCTCCCGCTGGTTCCAGATCGAGTCGCTGTACAAGTTCAACGCCAAGTTCCAGCCGGTCTGGCAGCCCCGGTTCTTCGTCTACCCGAGCCTGAACGACGCCCCGAGGATCGCCCTGGCGGCCCTGGAGGCCGAGGCGTTCATCGTCTGGCCCCGGTTGCGCCTCCCGGGCCTGAAACGCCCTCCGCGCCGCGCTCTGCCCGCGCCCTGACGGGAGTGGCCCTGCATGACAGGGATGTCAAGGCGGGCAAGAACATCCTGGCGGCAGGTCTGGCCGTGCCGGCCGGTGGGAGGTGACGTCGGGCACCCGGGACGCTCTCGGGCGCAGCCGCCGCAGGGGACTGGAGCCTCGGCCCACGCGGACGGGAATCCCCGCCCTTCAGGGCGAGGAGCAGTCAAACTAGGCTGACCGGTATGACCACGAGCATCGCCGGCCTCCCCGCCCCCGGGCGCTGTCTCGTCATGGGCGTGATCAACGTCACCCCCGACTCCTTCTCCGACGGCGGTGTCTGGTTCGACCACAAGGCGGCGATCCGGCACGGCCTCGACCTGGTCCGGGAGGGCGCCGACATCGTCGACGTCGGCGGAGAGTCCACCCGGCCCGGCGCGCAGCGCGTGTCGCGGCAGGAGGAGCTGCGCCGCGTCGTCCCGGTGATCGAGGCCCTCGCCGCCGAAGGCGTGCCGGTCAGCGTCGACACCATGCGGGCCGAGGTGGCCGAGGTGGCGGTCGCGTCCGGCGCGCGACTCGTCAACGACGTCAGCGGCGGTCTCGCCGACCCCGCGATGTCGCGTGTGGTGGCCAAGGCCGGTGTGCCGTATGTCGTGATGCACTGGCGTGGGCACAGCCACGACATGGACACCCGCGCCGTCTACAAGGACGTGGTCCGCGAGGTGGCGGACGAGTTGCGAGCCCGCATCACCGCCATCGTCCGCGAGGGCGTGGATCCCGCCCAGCTGATCGTCGACCCCGGTCTCGGCTTTGCCAAGCGCCCCGAGGACAACCACAACTGGAAGCTTCTGGCCCATCTGGACGCGCTCTTGGAGCTGGGGCACCCGGTGCTGGTGGCCGCGTCGCGCAAGCGGTTCCTCGGCCGGCTGCTCGCCGCGCCGGACGGCACCTACCGGCCGTTCGGCGAGTCCGACGACGCGACCGTGGCGATCACCGCGCTGGCCGCCGCGGCCGGTGCCTGGTGCGTCCGCGTGCACAATGTACGGCCCAACGCCGACGCCGTACGCGCCGCGGCCGCATGGGGGGCCGCCCGGTGATCAAGGAGCCTTCGTGACGGAGATCGACGTGAGCGCCGTGGAGGCGGTCAACGCCGAGTTCTACGCCGCATTCGAGTCCGCCGACCTGGACCGCATGGGCCTGGTGTGGGCGGATGGGCCGAACGCGGACGACGTGGTCTGTGTGCATCCGGGCTGGCCGCTGCTGCGCGGCCGGAGCACGGTGCTGCGCTCCTGGGCGTTGATCATGGCGAACACCCCGTACATCCAGTTCGTGCTCACCGACATGCAGGTGCGGATCTCCGGCGACCAGGCGGTGGTGTCCTGCTCGGAGAACATCATCACGGCCGTCGAGGAATCGGCCGACTCGCTGACCACCGGGGGAAGCGTGGTGACCACCAATGCGTTCATCCGTACGGATGAAGGATGGCGGATGTGGCTGCACCACGGCTCGCCCGTGCTGAACCGCGAGGAGGAAGACGACGAGGATGGGCACTGACCGGATCGCCCTGAGCGGGCTGCGCGCCCGCGGGCGCCACGGCTGTCTGCCGGCCGAACGCGAGCTCGGCCAGGAATTCGTGATCGATGTGATGCTGGGTCTCGACGTCCACCCGGCCGCGGCGGAAGATGATCTCCTGCGTACCGTTGACTACGGCGCGCTGGCCGACCGGCTGGTGGCCGTGGTCGAGGGCGAGCCCGTCAACCTGATCGAGACGCTGGCCGAACGCCTGGCGGCAGTGTGCCTCGACTCGCCCCAGGTCGAGGAAGCGGAGGTCACCGTGCACAAGCCGAGTGCCCCCGTGCCGCACCCCTTCACCGACATTGCCGTGACGATTCATCGGAGCCGCCCATGACGACATCCACGGAGAAGCGCCACACCGTACTCTCCCTGGGCAGCAACCTCGGCGACCGGCTCGACAACCTCCAGGAGGCGATCGACGCGCTCTTCGACGCGCCCGGTCTGGACTTCATCGGGCTGTCGCCGGTCTATGAGACCAAGCCGGTCGGCGGCCCCGAACAGGGCGACTTCCTCAACGTCGTGATCGTGGCGAACAGCCGGGTGTCGCCGCAGTCGCTGCTCGAGCGCGTGCTGGCCATCGAAGAGTCCATGGCCCGTACACGCGAGGTTCGCTGGGGTCCGCGCACGCTCGACATCGACATCGTCATGATGGGGGATGTGACCTCCGACGATCCGGACCTGCTGCTGCCGCACCCGAGGGCGCGCGAGCGCGCGTTCGTGCTCCGGCCGTGGTGCGACCTGGAACCCGACGCGACGCTGCCCGGCCAGGGGCGCGTGACCGACCTGCTGCCGGACGTGGCCGACCAGGAACTCCGGCGCCGCGACGACCTCTCTGTCCAGCCGCCCGCGTGAAGCCGACCCGAATCCCCGCCCTCGTCGTCACGCTGGTCGTGGTGGCGGCCGTGACCTGGGTGATCGTACGCTTCCTGTACGTCTCGCTGCCGCTGCTGCCCTGGACGATGGTGCCATCGCTGCTGCTCCTCGCCCTCGGCGAGCTCTACACCGCCCTGGTCACCCGGTCCCGCATCCAGCGGAAACCGGGCACCAAGCCGGTCGAGCCGCTGGTCGCCGCCCGGCTGGCGGCCCTGGGCAAGGCGAGTGCGTACGCCGCGGCCGTGCTGGCCGGGGTGTTCGGCGGCATGGCGATCTACCTGGCGTCCTCGCTGGACAAGCCGACGCCGCGACGTGACTTCTACGTCAGCGGGGGTACGACGCTGGCGGCGATCGCCCTGATCGTGTGCGCCCTCATCCTCGAACACGCCTGCCGGGTGCCCAAGGGCCCCGAGGACGAGGACCAGCGCCGGTCCGCCTCGCGTCTCTGATGGCCTCCGGAGAGACCCTGCGGACGATCGCGCTCGCCCTGCCGGAGGCGCGGGAGCGCGAGTCCACTGAACCGACGAGAGGTCGTCCACACCATGGGGACGGCCTCTCGCCGATCTGCCGGTCAGCGTCCGGTGGCGAGATCGGGGTCCAGTACGGCGGCGGCGATATTTTGGATGTAGGGGCTCTCCGAGCCGTCCTTGTTGCCCGTCGGGTTGAGGGAGTAGACCAGCACGCGGCTCAGGTCGCGGGTGGCGAACAGGCCACTCGTGTAGCCCGGCCGTGAACCGGTCTTGCCCCAGGCGGTCAGGCCGTTCGGCATCGTCGTCCTCATCAGCCCGGCGCTGTAGCAGGCGTGGCCCGCATCCGGGCCGATCACGCAGTTGTCCGTGCCCAGGTACGGCACGTCCGGGACGGTGAACATCTCGCCCAGCTCCGACGCGGGCACCAGGCGGCCCTGGAAGATCGCGGTCAGGAACGTCCGCAAATCGGCGCTGTTGGAGATCAGGCCGCCCTCCGCCCACGGGTACGGGCTCTGCGCCGAGACATCGCGCAGGGTCGTGGTGCCGTCCTTGGCGACCGCGACGTACCCGTGGGCGTGCGGGCTGGGCAGGCGCGGGTCGTGGCGGTCGAGCACATAGGTGTTCCGCAGGCTCAGCGGCCCGATGATGCGCTGCCGCACCTCGTGGGCGTACGTGCGGCCGGTCAGGCGTTCGACCAGCAGTCCGGCGATGTAGTAGTTCGTACCGTTGTAATCCTGCTTGGTGCCGGGCGCGAACTTCATGGGATGGCTCACCGCGTCCTCGACGATCTGCCGTGGGGTCCAGCTGTCGAAACGGTGGTCGGCGAACCACTGCGCGTCGCCCTCGCCCAACGTGCTGTCGGGCAGGCCGCTCGTGTGGTTCAGGAGCCGGCGCACGGTGATCGTCGGGTACGAGGCGGGGAGCAGGCCGGGCAGATAGTGCTGGACGGACTGGTCGAGGTCCACCTTGTGCTCGGCGGCGAGCTGCAGAAGCACCACGGCGGTGAACACCTTCGAGATGCTGCCGATGCGGAAGTTCCCGTCGGCCTGGACGGATCGGCGCGTGACGATGTCCCGTACGCCGGAGGTGCCGCTCCACTGGCCGGCCGAGCCGGTGACGTTGATGAGCGCGCCGGTCACGGTGGCGTTGGGCACGTCGGCGATCGCCGCCCGCAGCAGAGCCGGGTCGAGCGGCGGCAGTGCGGCGGAGGACCGCTGGACGGGAGCGGAGGCCGAGGCCGGCGCCGAGGCGACGGCGGGGACCGTGAGGGCGAGGAGAGCGCCGATGGCGGCCAGATGTCTTCTCATGCCGGTCATCCTCTGGACCGGCGCCCCTCCGGCGGATCGCCGGGCACACCGATCTTTGCGCCTCACCCGCACGACCGAGGAGCCCGCCGGGGATCGGTCGCGCGGGCGACGCGCCGCCCGCTCACCTTGGCCGATACTGAGGCCGTGCGTCTCCCCCCGATCCGGCCGCGCGTCGGCGAGCCCTACGTCACCGACACGGTGGTCGCCCTGATGGTGCTCGCGGTCGTCTACGCGCCGTTCGTGCTCCCGAGGGCGAACCAGCCGGGTCCGTTCTCGCCCTGGGCGTGGGTCTTCACCGCCGGTACGGCGCTGCCGCTGATCTGGCGTCGCCGGTTCCCCCTGGCCTGCCTGCTGGTGATCTTCGCCGCGCTGTTCTGCTACAACCAGGTTCGGCACGCGGCCAGCGAGCCGGTCGCCTGGGGCATGCTGGTGGCCGCCTACTCCATCGCCTGGGGCGGACGGCGTGTCCGGGAGTTGGCCGTGCTGCTCGTGATCGGGGCGGTCGCGATCGCCTTCTCCCGCAGCCTGACGACCAGTCTCATCGGAGTGCTCACCACGACCGGCGCGTACGTGCTGGGGCTGCTGGCCCGGCACCGGGAGATCCGCCTGCAGGCGCTCGCGCGCCGGGCCGGTGAGATGGAGCGCGAACGCGAGCTGGACCTGGCGCGTGCGGCGACCGCGGAGCGGGCCCGGATCGCCCGCGACATGCACGACATCCTCGCCCACGCCGTCAGCATCATGGTCGTGCAGGCCGAGGCGGGGCCGGTCGTCGTACGGGCGGACCCCGACCGCGCCGAGCAGGCCTTCGACGCGATCGCCGGGGCGGGCCGCGACGCGATGGTGCAGCTCCGCCGCATGCTCGGGGTGCTGAAGGAGAAGCGCGACACGGGCAGCCGGGCGCCGCAGCCCACCGTGGCGAGCCTGCGCGCGCTGGTCGAGCAGGTCGACGGCACCCCCGGCCTCAAGGTCGGCCTGCGCGCGTCGGGCGAGGCACGAGCGCTCCCCGCCGACGTGGACGTCGCGGCGTACCGGATCATCCAGGAGGCTCTCACCAACACGGTCAAGCACGCGGGCGCGAGACGGGTGACCGTGAGCCTGGACTGGGGCGACACCGGCCTGGGGATCACCGTTGTGGACGACGGCGACGGCGCCGCCAAGACCGCCGGAACGGGCAACGGCCTGGTCGGCATCCGCGAGCGCGCCGCGGCCTGCGGCGGCACGGCCGAGGCCGGCCCGGTGCGCGGCGGCTACCGGGTGACCGCGACACTGCCGTACGCGCCGGAGGGGGCGCCGGCATGAGCATTCGTGTCGTCATCGCCGACGATCAGGAACTGGTGCGCAGCGGGTTCGCGATGATCCTCGACGCACAGCCCGGCATCGAGGTGGTCGCCGAGGCGGGCGACGGCGCCGCGGCGCTCGCGGCGGTCCACGAGCACCACCCCGACGTCGCCCTGCTCGACATCCGGATGCCGGGCATGGACGGCATCGAGGCGGCCCGTGCGGTGTGCGCGCAGACCGACTGCCGGGTGCTGATGCTGACAACGTTCGACCAGGACGACTACGTGTACGACGCGCTGTACGGCGGGGCGAGCGGCTTCCTGCTGAAGGACGTGCGCCGCGACGACCTCGTGCACGCGGTCCGCGTCGTCGCGGCGGGCGAGTCACTGCTGGCGCCGACGGTCACCCGCCGGCTGATCTCCGACCTGACCGCCCGCCGGCCCCGGCCGTACGCCGGGTCCGCGCGCCTGGACGCCCTCACCGCACGCGAGCGGGAGACGCTGAAGCTGCTGGGCCGCGGCCTGTCCAACGCCGAGATCGCGGTCGCCATGGTGGTCAGCGAGCACACGGTGAAGACCCACGTCAGCAACGTGCTCACCAAGCTCGGCCTGCGCGACCGCGTCCAGGCCGTGATCGCGGCGTACGAGTCCGGGCTGATCACCCCCGGCGCCCCCTGATCAACGGCCGGCGACCGACACGCGGGTGCGGTGATGCCGGGGCGTCTCGATCTCGTCGACGATCGCCACCGCCAGGTCCGCGTACGACAGATGCGCGTCCGGGGCCGGCGCCGCCTCCCCGCCGACCGCGTACCGTCCGGTCCGTTCCGCCTGCTCCAGCCGGGCGGGAGGCGTGAGCATGAGCCAGTCGACCGTCCCGTCCCGCTCCCGCAGCCGGTCCAGGCCCGCGGTGTGCGCGGCGGCGAACGGCCGGATCTCGGGCGGAAAGGCGGCCGGGTCGTCCATCACCGGGCGGCCCGAGGCGTCCTTCAGGTTCGCGAACAGCCCGATCGCCACGAGGCGGGGCACGCCCGCCGCGGCCATGCCGTCCAGGAGGGCGTCGGCGGCCGTGACGAAGAACTCCGGGTCCAGGTCGGCGAAACCCTGCTCCGGGCCGGTGAAGGGGCTCACCGCGTGCACCACGGCGTCGTGCCCGCGCACGATCGCGGCGGTCGTGCTCCGGTCCGTGACGTCGCCGCGCACCACGCGGACGCCGTCCGCCTCCAGGTCGCCGTGCCGCGCCGGGTCGCGGACCACGGCGGTGACCCGATGCCCCCGCGCCCGCGCCTCCGCCGTGACCGCCCGCCCGGCTCGCCCGCCCGCGCCGTAGACCGCGATGTCGCTCATGAGTCCTCCCTCGTCGGGGGAGGGACCGGGCGCGTGTGCTCTGATCCGCTCGCTCATCCCGATCCCTCCTGACGCACGTCGCTCGCGCGTCGGACAGGGACGGTATCCATCGGATACCGGTTACCTCAACGAAACCGGTCACCGGCGGAGCACCCTTAACCTCATGTCCATGACCGAGTCCACGGCGTTGCCGGAGTTCGATCCGCTGTGTCCCTCCAGCGCCATGCCGATCCAGATCGGCGGCAAGTGGACGGGCATGGTGGTGCGCTGCCTCCAGGGCGGCCCGCGGCGGTTCACCGAACTGAAGGAGCCCCTGCGCGGCGTCACGCCGAAGGTGCTCACCGAGACCCTGCGGGCGATGGAGCGCGACGGCCTGGTGAGGCGCACCGTCCACGACGAGAACCCGCCACGGGTGGAGTACACCCTGACCCCGCTGGGGCGCAGCCTCGTGCCGCTCATCGACGCCGCGCGGGCCTGGAGCGAGGAGCACCTGCCCACCCTGTTGCACGCCCGCGAGACCTACGAGCCGTAGCGGCTACTTGTCGATGTCGCCGACCACGAAGAACATCGAGCCCAGGATGGCGATCATGTCGGCGACCAGGTTGCCGGGCAGTATCTCGGTCAGTACCTGGATGTTGTTGAACGAGGCCGACCGCAGCTTGAGCCGCCACGGCGTCTTCTCGCCGTGGGAGACCAGGTAGTAGCCGTTGATGCCGAGGGGATTCTCCGTCCAGGCGTAGGTGTGCCCCTCCGGGACCTTCAAGACCTTCGGCAGGCGCTGGTTGATCGGGCCCGGCGGCAGGGCGGCCAGGCGTTCGACGCAGGCGTCGGCCAGGTCCAGTGAGACGTGCACCTGGTCCAGCAGGCACTCGAACCGCGCCAGGCAGTCGCCCTCGCTCCGGACCGGGACGCGCAGCACGTCGGCCAGCTCCCCGTACGCGAGGTACGGCTCGTCGCGCCGCAGGTCGAAGTCGACGCCCGCCGCCCGCGCGATCGGCCCGGACACGCCGTACTGCTCCACCTGCTCGCGCGTCAGCGCACCCACGCCGCGCGTGCGGGCGCGAAAGATCTCGTTGCCCGTGATGAGCCGGTCGATCTGGGCGACCCCGCGGCGTACGGCGGTGATCGCCTCGCTCACCCGGCCCAGCCAGCCCGCCGGCAGCTCTTCCTTCAGCCCGCCGACGCGGTTGAACATGTAGTGCATGCGGCCGCCGGAAATCTCCTCCATGACGTGCTGCAACTGCTCCCGCTCGGTGAAGGCGTAGAACATCGGCGTGATCGCGCCGATCTCCAGCGGGTAGGAGCCGAGGAACATCAGGTGGTTCAGCACGCGGTTGAGCTCGGCCAGCAGGGTGCGGGCCCACACCGCGCGGACCGGCACCTCCATGCCGAGCATCCGCTCGACCGCCATGACGACGCCCAGCTCGCTCGCGAAGGCCGACAGCCAGTCGTGCCGGTTGGCCAGCACGATGATCTGGCGGTAGTCGCGGACCTCGAACAGCTTCTCCGCGCCGCGGTGCATGTACCCGATGATCGGCTCCGCCGCGGCGATGCGCTCACCGTCGAGCGTGATGCGCAGGCGGAGAACGCCATGGGTCGATGGGTGCTGCGGCCCGATGTTGAGCGTCATGTCCTCGGTCGCGAGGTCCTTGACCCCCGACCCCACGCCCACGATGCGCTCGGTGCTCACAACGCCCATCGTGCCATGCCCAGGGTGTCGCGGAACGTGGGCCGGTTGAGGTTGACTGGGCTTCGATGAACGAGAGCCACCCGCACGCACACGAGCCGCAGGACATGCCGCCCGGCAGTCCGCAGATCCTGCCGCACGTGGCCGCGCCCGCGCCGCCGTTCGCATCACCCGCGCCACCGGGGCCGCCGGGCCCGTCGCCGGTGCCCATCGGCGGCCGCGCTGAGCAGGCCTTCGACCCGCCGGCCGGCATGGTGTGGGCCCGTGTGTCGCCCCGGCTGACCTGGCACCGGCGCATCGCCGTGCTGCTGTGGGCCCTGCCCGTCACGATCGTCGGCGCGTTCGTCCTCGCGCGCACGATCGGCCTCCTCGGCGGGATGATCTGGCTCGCGGTGATCGTGGTCGCGTGCGCGATGGGCTGGATCGTGGCCGAGCTGGTCTACCGGTCCTGGGGGTTCGCCGAGCGGGCCGACGACCTGCTGGTCACGCACGGCTTCTTCGTCAAGCACCTCGTCGTCGTGCCGTACGGCCGGATGCAGTACGTGGACGTGACGGCCGGGCTGCTCGAGCAGTGGCTGGGCGTGGCGACCGTGCGCCTGCACACCGCCGCGGCGGCCACCGACGCACGGATCCCCGGCCTGCCCGCCCGCGACGCCGCCGTACTGCGTGACCGGCTCGCCCAGAAGGGTGAATCGAGGTCGATCGGGCTTTGAACGCCGGACCGCCGGGGCACGGGCCCTACGGCCGGCCCGCCTTCGGGCCGCCGCCGGGACCTTACGGGCAGCCGGGCCCGCCGTACGGACCCCCGCCGTACGGGCCATCACACGGCCCATACGGTCCGTATGGGCCGGTCCCGTACGGACCGCCGCCTCCGCCGCCGGTGCACTTCTCCCGCGGCGTGCACCGCCTCCACGGGTCCACCGCGGTCATCAGCGCGCTGTCCGTCCTGGTGATCGTGTTCGTGCTCGGCGGCTACACCCTGCTGCTCAGCCAGACCGCCGACGGCGTCGCGGTGATCCTGACGCCGCGGTCGATCGCGCGGTTCCTGCTGGTCATGATGCCGGTGGCGGCGGTCGCGGCGATCATCGGCTTCTGGACCTGGTGGTCGCTGAAGTTCCACATCTCCGGCGACGACCTGGTGGTCGAGACGGGCATCGTCCGCCGCCGCAACCGCCGTATCCCGCTGTCGCACATCCAGGCGGTCGACGTCGCGCGCCCGCTCGTCACGCGGGTGTTCGGGCTCGCCGAGGTCCGCGTGGAGCTGGCCGGCGGCGACCAGGCCGAGACCCGGTTCCGCTACCTCGGCCGGCCGATGGCCGAGCAGTTGCGCGCCGAGCTGCTGGCCCGCGCCGCCGGACTCCCCGGCCACACGCCCGAGGCGCCCGAACAGCCGTACTGGCGCGTCGGCTTCGGCGCGCTGCTCGGCTCACAACTCCTCAAGCTCCCGGTCATCGGCGCCCTGATGCTGCTGGTGGCGCTGCTGGCGTTCGGCGTGGTCTTCCGCGAGCTGGGCGTGCTCGCCGCGGCGGTGCCGATGCTGCTCGGCCTGGCGCGCGGTGTCCTCGCGCCGCTGATCATGCACACGTTCTTCAAGGCCGCGCTGTCGCCGGACGGGCTGCGCCTGCGGTACGGGCTGATGGAGACGCGGATGCAGACCGTGCCGCCGGGCCGGGTGCAGGCGGTGCGGGTGGTCGAGCCGCTGCTGTGGCGCAGTTTCGGCTGGGCGCGGCTCGACGTCACCGTCGCCGGGTACGTCGGCGACCGCCAGGCGCTGTCCTCGGTGCTGCTGCCCGTCGCGCCGCGCCGTGTCGCCTTCCACCTCGTCGGCCTGGTCTTCCCCGGCACCGACGCGGAGGCCGTGCGGCTGCTGCCGGCGCCGCGGGCGTGGCTGCGCTCGCCGTTCGGCAGGAGCGCGGCCGGCACCGACGACGCCGTCTTCGTCACCCAGCGGGGCCGGATGTGCCGGCGGCTCGACGTCATCGCCCACGCGCGGGCGCAGAGCGTACGCATGACGTCGGGCCCGCTCCAGCGGCTGCTGGGCCTGGGCACCGTCCACGTCGACGCGCCGCCCGGTCCGGTCCAGGTGGCCGCGGAGAACCGCGATCTGGGCGAGGCGCGGGCGATCGTGGAGTCCGCCGCCGAGCGGGCGCACCGGGCGCGCGCCACCGACCAGCGCACCGACCGATGGGCGACCTGAGATGAGGTACGACCCCTGGTCCCCGGACTTCGTGGCCGACCCGTACCCGGCCTATGAGGTGCTGCGGCGCGAGCGGCCGGTCTTCTTCGACGAGCCGACCGGCCAGTGGGTGGTCTCCCGCCACGCGGACGTGAGCGCGCTGCTGCGCGATCGCCGCCTCGGCCGGTCGTACCTGCATGTCGCGACCCATGAGGAGTTCGGGCGGCCGCCGGAGCCGGAGTTCCTGGCGCCGTTCTGGCACCTCATCCGCGCCGGCATGCTCGACGTCGAGCCGCCCGACCACACTCGGCTGCGGCGGCTGGTGTCCAAGGCGTTCACCCCGCGGATGGTCGAGGGGCTGCGCCCGCGCGTCCGCGAGCTCGCCGCCGGTCTGGTCGGCGGGCTCGTCGAACGCGGCGGAGGCGACCTGCTCGCCGAGGTGGCCGAGCCGTTGCCGGTGACGGTGATCGCCGAGATGCTCGGCATCCCCGAGAGCGACCGGCACCTGCTCCGCCCCTGGTCGGCCGGCATCTGCGGCATGTACGAGCTGAACCCATCGGCAGAGGTGCAGCACACGGCGGTGCGCGCCGCGGTGGAGTTCTCCGACTACCTGCGCGGTCTCGCCCGGCGGCCGCGCGGCGACGACCTGATCGGCGCGCTGGCCGCCGTCGACGGGCTGACCGAGGACGAGCTGGTCGGCACCTGTGTGCTGCTGCTCAACGCGGGCCACGAGGCGACCGTCAACGCCACCGGCAACGCCTGGTGGGCACTGTTCCGCAACCCGGGCGAGCTCGCCCGGCTGCGCGCCGACCACGGCCTGACCCCGACCGCGGTCGAAGAGCTGCTGCGCTACGACACCCCGGCGCCGATGTTCGAGCGGTGGGTGCTGGAGGACGTCGAGGTGGCCGGGGTGCGCGTGCCGCGCGGCACGGAGGTGGCGCTGCAGTTCGCCTCCGCCAACCGCGACCCGGACGTCTTCGCGGACCCCGGCTCGCTGGACCTGTCGCGTGCCCCGAACCCCCACATCGGCTTCGGCGCGGGCATCCACTTCTGCCTGGGCGCGCCGCTGGCCCGGATCGAGCTCGCCGAGTCGATGGCCGCGCTCCTGCGCGCGGCCCCGAACCTGCGCCCGGTCGCCGAGCCCACGTGGAAACCGGGCTTCATCCTGCGCGGCCTGGAGTCACTTCCCGTCGCCGTGTAGCGGCCAGCACGCGGGGGACCTCGACGCCGACCGCCTGGACCAGCCAGCCGAACCCGCCCAGGCCCTCACGGTCGATCAGCTCGGCGTCCTCGCCCGCCGAGCGCAGGGCCTGGAGGTAGCCGCGCGGGTCGGTGCGGGCCAGCTCCAGCGGAGGCCGGGCGCCGCGCAGCCCCAGGGCGCGCAGC